>JAZSDF010000069.1:0-9221 GCA_045531035.1 Acutalibacteraceae bacterium
TTATTCTTTGGTAAACTACAAAGAGTGTGTTGAAGATAAAGCAGCATGGGTCGAATGCTGCAAAAACGGCCTTGTAGGCGATGATACCGCTCCCGAATTCTTTGACGATTGCGTTGCCGGTGTTGACGACTGCGTTCCCGAAACCGATGTTTTCTTCCTTGACTATGAAGGCGAGCATATCGGAACGATTGCCGCTATTTTCCATCCCGAAAATAAGGTCGGTCAGGTTCATATGGTTGGAATCAAGACCGAATTCAGAGGCAAAGGCCTTGGAAAATATATTAATAATATTGCTGTTAAAAAGCTTGCCGCACAGGATGCGGAATATATTTATCTTACCACCGATGAATGGCGCATGGGTGCAGTTAAGAGCTACCTTTCAGAGGGCTTCATTCCCGTTGAGTACGATGAAGAAGAAGATATGAAGGGCCGTTGGGAATGGATGCTCTGCGAGCTCGGCATTGACAGCGTTGACATGGTTTATGAAGACTGCTCATTCTGCAGAAAACTTGAAAAAGCTCCCGTTGTCAGGGTCGGTGTTGTCGGTGTCGGCAGAGGCAGAACAATGATTAACCATTGCGATAATGTTAAGGGCGCAAAGACTGTTGCCATCTGCGACAATTATGATATCCTTCTCGACAAGGCAAAGAAGGATTATGCAGACAGAGATATCACCTTCTATGACAATTACGAAGATTTTCTTAATCATGATATGGATGTTGTTGTGCTTGCAAACTATGCAACGGAGCACGCACCCTTTGCAGTCAAGGCACTTGACAAGGGCTTCAATGTTATCAGTGAGGTTCTTCCTGTTCAGACAATGAAGGAAGCTGTTGAGCTTGTTGAAGCGGTTGAAAGAAGCGGCAAAAAATATTTCTTTGCCGAAAACTGCTGTTATATGCCTGCTCCCAAAAAGATGAAGGAGCTTTATAAGGAAGGTGCTCTCGGCAAGTTTGAATACGGAGAGGGCGAATATATGCACAATCTTGAAGCGGATTGGCATATGCATACTCAGGGCAGACCCGACCATTGGCGCACTCTCATGCACGCTTTCTATTATTGCACTCACTCAATCGGTCCGCTTATTCATATCACAGGATTAAGACCCGTTAAGGTCAGCGGATTTGAGGTTGCTTATAACGACAGAATGTACCGCATGGGTGCAAAAGCAGCTCCCATCGGGCTTGAAATAATAACACTCGAAAACGGAGCTGTTCTTAAGAGTGTTCACGGTATCGGCTGTGCAGGCCATTCAATATGGTTCTCCATCAACGGCTCAAAGGGCAGAATGGAAACCGCCCGTGAAGATGCCGAAGCCGGCGATGTTCAGACCCTCTATGTGAACTGCGATGAAAACGAGGGCGATAATAACTCAAAGCCCGAAGTTGTTTCAACCGGTGACTATCTTTCACGTTTTGCGGAAGCTTCCGGTCACGGCGGTGCGGATTATTATTTCATGCACAACGTTATCGAAGCACTCCGAGGCAACGAAGCAGATACAATCGATGTTTACGAAGGACTTGATATGTTCCTTCCCGGTATGTTTGCATATTTCTCGGCACTTGAGGGCGGTATTCCCATGGATATCCCCAATCTCCGCAATCCCGAAGAAAGAGACAGGTGGAGAAACGACACACGCTGCACCGACCCCAAGGTTGCAGGCGATATGTTTATTCCCGGCTATTCAAAGGGCAATCCCGATATTCCCGAGGAAACATACTTGAAGCTTCAAGAAAAGTTCCGCGAAGAAATGGCGAAGAAGCAAGAAAACTGATTTGAAAGGAAGATATCTATGGAAGATAAAAGATATGTCAGCAAAAAAGAGCTGTGGATGTTTGCACTCGGTGCAGGCGGTCAGGGCATGATTTATGCCATGATGTCAAGTTACATCAGTGACTATTATGTTAATGTTCTTCAGCTTCCCCTTATGTTTGTTCTTATTCTTATGCTTGCCGCAAGAGTGTGGGACGCAGTCAACGACCCGATGATGGGTATGATTGTTGACAGAAGAACGATGAAGAAGGGCAGAATGAAGCCCTATATCATCATGGCGACTCCCATTATTGCCGTGCTTACCCTTCTTATGTATCTCAGCCCCGATATGGAGCAGACACCCCTCATGGTTTTCTCGGCAATTGTTTATGTTCTCTGGGGCATGGCTTATACAATGGCGGATGTTCCGTTCTGGACTCTTCCAAATGTGCTTACTCCCAACTCAAAGGAGAGAAGCGATGTTATCTCCTTTACAAAGATTATCAACAGCATTGGCTCGGCTCTTCCCGAGGTTCTTTTCCTTGCAATTCCTCTTATTCTCAATGCGATTTATGCGAAATTCGGCAATGAACCCAATCCGCTCGATTTTGAGAAGAAAAAATATTTCCTTATCGCACTTTTTGCCGTTGTTATCGGCGGAATAATGTATGTAAACTGCTATTTCCATATCAAGGAAAGAGTTGTTCTTCCCAACAAGAAAAAAATTCCCGGTCAGCCCGGAAGTCTTTCGAGAATATTCCACTGCAAGCCCCTCATGCTTGTTGTTATCATGGGTATTCTTTCAAGCGGCAGATATCTTGTTCAGGCTGCTGCAATTCATGTTGCACGTTATTCCTTCTACATCGGACCCGATAACCCCACTCAGGCGGATATCCTCAACAGTATCAGCCTTGTTAAAACGATTTTTCAGGTCTGCACAATCGTTGGTATGTTCGGCACAACCCTTGTTATGCCCATGCTCATGAAGAAGTTTGACTATAAGAAAATCGTTATCACAACCTGCCTTGCAGGCTTTGCCGCAAGCGTTGTAACTACCGTTATCGGTTACGCAACAAACCTTTCAAGCATTTATATCCTTGCACCGTTCATTGTTGTCCAGTCAATTCCTCTCGGAGTTATCAATGTTATTTCTTACGCAATGATTTGCGACAGCCTCGACTATATGGAGCTTACAACAGGCGTAAGAGAAAACGGCCTCGGCTCGGCTTGTCAGGGCTTTATCAACAAAATCGGCAATGCATTCTCAACCTGCGGCATCATCGTGCTTTATATGGCAATCGATATGGACCCCGCCGCAATGCTTTCGAAGGAAGCTATTATGGCGGCAACCGATGTTGCTTTCAATCAGAGATTTTCGATGTTCACTCTTGTATCTCTTCTTCCCGGTTTAAGCATGCTTCTTTGCTCTATCCCCATGTTCTTCTATAAGATAGCAGGCAAGAACAAGGAAAAAATGCTTGCCGACCTCAAGGTGAAGAGAGAAGCCGAAGGATTTGAAATCACAGAATAAATTTAAAGAAAACAGGTGACCCCCTTGTCCAATAAAAAAGATTTAAGAAATATTGCCATTATCGCTCACGTTGACCACGGCAAGACCACCATGGTTGATGAAATGCTCAAGCAGAGCGGAACCTTCCGTGATAACGAGCAGGTTGCCGACAGAGTTATGGACTCTAACGACCTTGAGCGTGAAAGAGGAATTACTATCCTTTCAAAGAATACATCCGTTCATTATAAGGGAACAAAAATCAATGTTGTCGATACCCCGGGACATGCCGATTTCGGCGGCGAGGTTGAACGAATCCTTATGATGGTTGACGGCGTTCTGCTTCTTGTTGATGCCTTTGAGGGCTGTATGCCTCAGACGAGATTTGTTCTCAAAAAGGCTCTCAACCTCAAGAAGAAGGTTCTTGTTGTTATCAATAAAATCGATCGTCCCAATGCACGTCCCTTTGAGGTTGTTGACGAGGTGCTTGACCTCTTTATCGACCTGGGTGCAGATGAGGACCAGCTTGAATTCCCCGTTGTCTATGCGAGCGCAAGAGACGGCTATTCAAGTCTTGACCCCAATTGCAGAAGCGGTGATATGCAGCCTCTTTTCGATGCTATTCTTGAAAACATCGATGCTCCCGAGGGTGACCCCAATCAGCCTTTGCAGGTTCTTTTCTCCAGCCTTGACTATGACGATTATGTAGGCAGAATAGGTGTAGGCAGAGTTGAAAGGGGCAGAATAAAGAAGAATCAGCAGATTACTCTTTGCAAGGCTGATGGCACAACTCAGAATGTCAAGGTTTCACGACTTTATCAGTTTGAGGGTCTAGCAAGAGTTGAGTGTGAAGAAGCCGAAGCGGGCGATATCATCTGCGTTTCGGGTATTGAGGGTATCAATATCGGTGAAACGGCATGTGACCCCGAAAACGTTGAAGCACTTCCTTTCATAAAGATTGACGAGCCCACAATTTCGATGAATTTCATCGTCAACGACAGCCCGTTTGCAGGCAAGGAGGGCAAGTTTGTAACTTCCCGAAACATCCGTGACCGCCTTTTCAAGGAGGTTGAAACGAATGTAAGCATGAGAGTTGAAGAAACCGAAACAACCGACACCTTCAAGGTTTCGGGCAGAGGTGAGCTTCATCTTTCAATCCTTATCGAAACTATGCGCAGACAGGGCTATGAATTTCAGGTTTCAAGACCCAAGGTTATCTTCAAGGAAATCGACGGTCAGCTCATGGAACCCATGGAGCTTCTTATTGTTGAAGTTCCCGAGCAGTATGTCGGCGCTGTTATCGAAAAGCTCGGTTCACGCAAGGGTGAGCTTGAAAATATGGGTGCCCGTGAAGGCGGTTCAACCCATCTTGAATTCAAAATTCCGTCAAGAGGTCTTATCGGCTACCGTGCGGAATTTCTTACCGATACCAACGGCAACGGTATCATGAATCAGCTTTTCGACGGCTATGCACCCTATAAGGGCGATATCCAGACCCGTGAAAGAGGCTCGATTGTTGTTCACGAAACGGGCATGAGTACCGCTTACGGTCTTTTCAACACTCAGGACAGAGGCAGACTCTTCATTCCCGCAGGTGTTGATGTTTATGAAGGTATGATTGTCGGCGAATGTGCCAAGAATGAAGATATAGTATGCAATGTTTGCAAAACAAAGCATCTCACAAACACCCGTGCATCGGGTTCGGATGATGCTCTGCGACTTGTTCCGCACAGCGTTCTCAGCCTTGAGCAATGCATGGAATTCATAAAAGACGATGAGCTTCTTGAAGTAACTCCCGAGTCACTCAGACTCCGCAAGAGAATACTTTCAAAGGAACTCAGAATGAAGCAGCAGTTTAAGAAGAAGTAATAATGAACGAGAGAAAAACCGCCGTAGCCCTCGGAAGCTTTGACGGACTTCACCGAGGTCATATGTCAGTTATCGCCTGCACCGCCGATTTTGAACGGGAGTGCGGGCTTTCTCCCCGTGTTCTGCTTTTTGATAATCACCCGATGTTTATTCTCAAAGGCTCTGCGCCCGACAGAATTCTGCAGGATGTTCTGCGTGATGAAATTCTTGCATCAGATGGATATGAAACGGATGTTATACCTTTTATATATATAAAGGACATGACGTGCCGTGAGTTCTTTGAAAAGATACTTCTTGAAAAGCTTGGTGCGGGTGCAATTTGTTGCGGCTGGAACTACCGTTTCGGAAAAGGCGGCGAGGGTGATTGCGAAACTCTCAAAGCTCTCTGCGATGAGTACGGAGTAATGCTTAAAATTGTTCCTCATGTTGGTTATGACGGTGAACCGATAAGTTCAACCAGAATAAGAAAAGCGATAGAAAAAGGCGATATTCCTCTTGCAAACGCTATGCTCGGCAGAGAATTCCGCTACAAATCAACGGTTGTCAGCGGACATCAGAGGGGCAGACTCATCGGTGCACCGACGATAAATCAGCATTTTGACAAAAACTTTGTTCTTCCGAAAAAGGGAGTATATGCTTCCGTGACTGTTGTTGATAAAAAGGAATATCCGTCGGTAACAAATATCGGTCTTCGTCCCTCGTTTGAAAACGAGGATTTCCGCAGCGAAACCTGTATTTTAGGTTTCAGCGGCGACCTCTACGGTCAGGATATCGAAGTCAGACTGCTCGAATATCTCCGTGATGAGATTAAGTTTGAAAGCATGGAAAAACTCAGCGAACAGATTGAAAAGGATGCGGAAAAATCCAAGGAATTATTTGCGAAACGAGGTGCAGACTGCGATGTATGAAAACTGGGAACAGCTTAAGGCTGATTGCATGGAGTGCAGAAAATGTTCTCTTTGCGAAACAAGAACAAACCTTGTTTTCGGTGTGGGAAATGAAAATGCCGAGGTAATGTTTGTCGGCGAGGGACCGGGCGAAAACGAGGATTTGCAGGGCGAACCCTTTGTCGGCAGAGGCGGAAAGCTTCTTGATAAATATCTTGAAGCGATTGACCTTGACCGAAAAAAGAATATTTATATTGCAAACATGGTCAAGTGCCGTCCGCCGAAAAACCGTGATCCTCTTCCTGAGGAACAGGATAAGTGCATTGAATGGCTCCGTGAACAGACAAGGCTTATCCGCCCCAAAATCATTGTTTGTCTTGGCAGAATTTCCGCGCAGAGACTTATTTCAAAGGATTTCAAGGTCACACAGCAGCATGGCGAATTTATAGAAAAAGGCGGAATTCTGTTTATGGGAACATTCCACCCCGCCGCACTTCTGAGAAATCCCAATCAGAAGCCCGATGCACTTGAGGATTTCCTTGCTCTTCAGAGAAAAATCAAAGAAATTTGTGACCATACATATTAATTGATGGCTTTTATCGATTTTAGTCACATTTTACCAAATTATTTTTCATTGTGTGAAAAAAGTTGTTGACAAAATTCAAAAATTAGCTTATTATATAGCATACAAGGGTTTTGAGAGGTAGTTTATAGTGCAAAAAAAGAAAAAATCTTTGACCTATGAGGAGTTGGCGGTGCTTGCTGCAAACGGCGATGATGAGTCGATGGCTCTCCTGATTTCTGCCATAACTCCTATTGCGAAGGCAAAGGGATATGCACTTGCCGATTCCCGTGTGGCGGGAGAGGACCTCACTCAGGAAGGTATGCTCGGATTCCTCGAAGCGGTAAAAGGCTTTGACCCCGAAAAGGGAAGCTTCAAAGCTTATGCCGAAACCTGCATAAACAACAGAATTCTTTCTGCTGTCCGTGCAAGCTATAATAATAAAAATGCCGCCCTTTCCAAGGCTGTTCCTCTTGAGGATACGGCGGAAGAAATCAGCGGCGACGAATTTGACCCTGCGAAGATTCTTTCTTCAAAGCTCGAATTTGAATATATCACGGGTCTTATAAACAGTAATCTTTCGGAATTTGAAAGGCAGGTTATTATCCTGCGATTCATGGGTTTGAGCTATTCGGAAATTTCCGCAAGGCTTGACTGCGGTGAAAAAGCGGTAGACAATGCTTTGCAGAGAATACGGAAAAAGATGCGTGCAAAACTTAACAAATAACGCTTCATTGAAGCGTTGATATGCCCCCGTAGCTTAAAGCAGAGCGTTGTTCAACAAAGGTGACGGTGCGATTCCGTCCAAGGGCGAAAAATATATTTTTCAAGCGAGGTTAAAAACAATGTACGAAGACAAAACTCTCATCTGTAAGGAATGCGGCAATGAATTCACTTTCACAGCCGGCGAACAGGAATTCTATGCTGAAAAAGGCTTTGTAAACGAGCCCCAGCGCTGCAAGGCTTGCCGTGATGCACGCAAGAACGCAGTACGTGGTGAGCGCGAATGGTTTGAAGCAACATGTGATTCCTGCGGTGGAGTTGCAAAGGTTCCCTTTAAGCCGCGTGAGGACAGACCTGTTTTCTGCAGCGAATGCTTTGCAAAGAAGCAGGAAGAACAGGCATAATTTAATCCTGAACTAAATGCTAAGCCCCCTCTTTTGAGGGGGCTTTAAATTTCGCTTAAATTGATTTACGAATAATCTTCTGCAAGCGAAAATTCATCTGAACTTACTCCGCAGAGAGGGCAGACCCAGTCATCGGGAATATCTTCGAATTTTGTTCCGGGGGCGATTCCGTTATCGGGGTCGCCGATTTCTTCGTCATAAACGTAACCGCAGATATCGCAGATGTATTTCATAAAACGCACTCCTTTGATTTTTTACTATCATATGCGTTTTATATGTGTTTTATTTACAAAGCTCTTCTGCAAGTGCTTCTATTTCTGAGATATTGTTTTCATTCATAGCTGATTTGATGTGAACGCCTGCTTCAGTATAGGTGAGGTTTTTGCAGTTTTCAAGGGCTCTTCTCATGAATTTTTCAGCCATGAGCGCCCATGTGCCGTTTTCAATAAATCCGACAGTCTTGTTCTGGAAAAATCTTTCAGAGAGATGCTTTAAAAATTCATGCATGAAGGGGAACATCTCACCGTTGTAGGTTGTGGTTGCAAGAACGATTTTTCCGTAACGGAAAGCGTCCTCAACAGCCTCAGCCATATCGCAACGTGCAAGGTCGTTGACAACAACCTTCGGGCAACCCTTTTCACGGAGTTTTTCGGCAAGGAGTTCAACAGCCTTTTTGGTGTTGCCGTAAACAGATGTGTAAGCAATAACAACGCCCTCTGTTTCAACTCCGTAGGATGACCATATGTCATAAAGATTGATGTAATATCCGAGATTTTCCGTGAGTACGGGACCATGGAGAGGACAAATCTTTTCGATATCAAGGGTTGCCGCCTTTTTGAGAAGCGCCTGAACCTGTGCACCGTATTTTCCGACAATTCCGAAATAATAACGGCGCGCCTCGCAAGCCCAGTCCTCATCGGCATCCCATGTGCCGAATTTTCCGAAGCCGTCAGCCGAGAAAAGAACTTTGTCCTTGCTGTCATATGTCACGATAACCTCGGGCCAATGCACCATGGGTGCGGTGAAAAATGCAAGTTCACGGTTTCCGAGCGAAAGAGTTGAGCCTTCGCCTGCGACAATCTGTCTGTCGGCATAGTCCGAACCGTAGAACTGCTTCATCATAACAAATGCTTTTGCAGAAGCAACAACCTTTGCTTCGGGGTATGTCTGCATGAAAAGATTTATGTTGGCGGAGTGGTCGGGTTCCATGTGCTGAACGATAAGATAATCGGGAGTTCTGTCACCGAGAACGTTTCTGATGTTTCCGAGCCATTCTTCTCCGAAAGCAGCATCAACCGTATCCATGATTGCGATTTTATCGCCGATAACGGCGTATGAATTATATGCCATGCCGTTTTCAACAACATACTGACCCTCAAACAAGTCGATATTGCGGTCGTTAACGCCTGTATATTTAATGGTATCTGTAATAATCATAATATCTCCTATTTCAAAAAGCCCTGAATTATAACCTCTTCGGCTTCTTCTTCATCCATGCCGAAGGTCATGAGTTTAAT
>JAZSDF010000135.1:0-32045 GCA_045531035.1 Acutalibacteraceae bacterium
ACCAGCTCCAATTTAATATGGAAGAGTTCCCGAGCGGCCAAAGGGAGCAGACTGTAAATCTGCCGTCAACGACTTCGGTGGTTCGAATCCACCCTCTTCCACCACATTGGAGAAATCCGAACTTAATGCCAATCGGCAATGGGTTCGGATTTTTTGTTTTTATTCGGGATATTTCATTTTGAGGTTGTAAAAAAAGCAGGTGGGACTTTCCGTCTCGCCTGCATCTGTCTTACTCATTCTTCAGCAGTCTGTTCATATTCCCTGAGTTCCCGCTGTCCTTCCTCGCTTTCAAAATATTCCTGCATTATCGGAAGTAAGCATCTTGCAATTCTTTCAATTGCGTAATCGGGAATTTCCATACCGCTGTTTGATTTTTCTGACGTCAAATTGGTTTTGCGCTCCTTTCACATTTAAAAGGAGATCTTTTAATTATGAAAAACACATTTTTCCTCGCATTTATATTTTAAACCTTTTCCGAAAAAATGTCAAACTTTTTTCACTGTTGCAAATCGACTGATTTTTTACAACTTGAAATTCAACTTTTGGAACAATAGAACCGCAAAATCGGGGTAACAGGTCAAACTATACGCACCCCTCAATTACCGCACTCTGAGGCCGTTGATATACAATGGTTTCAGAAGCTTTATTTGGTTAATTTTTAACTGTAACGAAAGAGTTCTTTATTTCTTAGTTTTTGCAACTAAAAAATTTGTTGTGTAGGAAAAGTAACCGCAAAATTGGGGTTACAGGTCAAACTATACGTACCCCTCGATTACCGTACTTTCAATCCCTTATGTATCAACGATTCCAGAGCCTACTTTTTCCACTTTTTCAAAGCTAATAAAAGGAGTTTTTAATTTATGATTAACAACATTATTTCTTGTGAATTTAATATCGATACCGCTTGCGTTGAAGTCAAACTCACTGATGGCTCAATGGTGTCAATCGACTGCGATGCAGTCGAAAACGAATATGCAAACAATATGTACGAAGTATCGGAACTTGATTATCTTATCTACAATGAGCCTATGAGCTATGTCAGATTACTGCTCAGCGGCAAGATGGAAGAATACTTGAAAAACAACACAGACTATACTCCGTTGTCAGATATGAGATAAAATGCTGAAAGCTCTCTTGCGATATGCAGGAGAGCTTTTTTGTATCAATTAAATGACGGAGGGTCAACTTTTGTTTCCGAAAACGGATTGTTGTTCGGTGAGGGTTCGGACATACTGAAATACATTTTAGCGGCTTTTGTTGTTCCGAAATCATGATTTGAGCCACTGTTCTGCACCTTGTTGAATGCTTCACGGAACATTGCGTTGTGTGCTTCTTCTCTGTTGAGCAGAAAATCAATTGTTTCTCTTACTTTCTTGTCGTTAATCTGTCGGTAGAGATATTCATAAACAACTTTTGCTCTCTGCTCCGATGCAATGTTTGAAAGAAGGTCTGCACACAAATCGCCCGTAACAGAAACATAATCACCCGTCCACGAATAACCCGAAGCATTAATAAGTCCGGGATTAAGTCCTGTGAGAACGTGTGTCTGAATTTCACCTGCAGGAACAGATTCGGCACATACATCGTGTCCGTTCAGAAGATTGATTGTCTGCGCAACCATTTCCATATGACCGAGTTCTTCTGCGGCAATATCAAGGAACAAATCCTTGATTTCGGGGTCTTTGATTCGAAAACTCTGTGACATATACTGCATTGCAGCTTTAAGTTCACCGTTTGCACCGCCGAGTTGTTCCTGAAGAAGCGCCGCATACTGAGGGTTAGGTTTTTCAACAGCAACGGGATGAAAAAGCATTTTTTCGTGTTTGAACATAAATTATCCTCCTTTAATTTCCGCCGGGACCGTCTTTTCGCTAACGCTTGTCGGGAATTTCAATTTTCCCTTTAATATCTTTTGGTTTGATATTGTCTTTGTTTTTATCGCTTGTATCTTTTTCTTTGTTCATATATAACCGTCCTTTCTTGTTTTTAGTATGCGCAGAATTGCATAAAAATTGCCATATAAGCTGATGATAAAATCAACCTGTATGGCTTTTTGTGACACATTCACTATTGTTCACGATAATTCAAATATTTTCACGGTTACACTTGACAAACATTAACGATTGTGCTATTTTATACTTGTAACTACGGCAATACTGTTAATAACCGTTAATAGAAGGGGCAAAAATCATGTTTATTGAAGAAAGACATCAGGAAATTCTCAAAATCCTATCAGAAAAAGGCAGAATATCAAATTCTGAAATTCAGGAAACATTTCAAATCAGCTATGACTCGGCAAAAAGAGATTTAAGACTTCTTGAAGAACAGGGACTTTTGAAAAGAACTCACGGTGGTGCCATTCCTGCAAGACAGATTGGCGGAAATGTAATTAAAAATCTTTCACCCGATGAGCGTGTTGTTGAAGTCAAGGAAAACTATCTTGCGATAGCAAAAGAAGCTGTAAAAACAATTGAAGAAAATGACGTTGTTTATATCACCAATGCAAGTGTAGGCTATCTTATGGCACAAAACATCGGTAATGTTTGCTGTACTGTTGTTACAAACTCAATTGCAATTGCTGAAGAACTTCGCAAAAAGGAAAACATAACAGTTATTCTTGCAGGCGGTGAAATGCAGGCAAACGGTTGTTTCTACGATAGCTTTGCATTGTCAGTAATCAACAGACTTCGTTTTGATAAGTGCTTTGTTACGTCTGCTTGCGTTTCGGCAAAGTTCGGTCTTTCAATCCAGAAGTCAAGAAGCGTTGAGCTGATAAACGCCATCATAAACAATTCAAAAACAGTTTATGGTTTATACCCGGTAGAAAAAATCGGATTTGATTCTATAATCAGCATTTGTCCTGCAAACAAGCTGAATTATATCATAACCGACAGCGATTCTTCTGAAGATGATTTAATGCAGTTTGAAGAACTCGGAGTTAAAATTAAAATAGCCGAATAAACTATCGAGTAGAAAAAGCCATATAAGTTGATTTGAAAATCAGCTTGTATGGCTTTAGTTATTTGTATTAAACAACATGGAAAATATTTAAACCATTGATGATAAAAACTTTTTATTTCCAACAACATCATTTGAAGATGTTACCTGCGTTCTATATTAGAAAACCAATTTTGATGTTCCGTTTTTTACTCCGAAGCAGTCATACTCTACCCATTCTTCAGCATAGAGATATGAGTCAACATGAGCTCCGCCGGGATTACCGAAGTAACCGCAGCATTCATAAGTATAATTCCCCAAAAATGCGTTGGCAACCAGAACGGGGCTGAGATAAGGAACAGCATCTCCGCTGTCTGCCACTCGGTGCAAATCGCCCTCACGTTTTCCTGTAATTACAAAAGGTGAACCCATGGTAAGGGTATTTATTATATTATAACGGCTCTTCATTTCTTTATCTGCCGAAAACTGCTGGGCAATCATTCCGCCGAGGCTGTGTCCGATAAGAACAACGAAAGATCCCTCGGGAATTTTTGAGATTGCTTCATTTTTTACGGCTTCAAGATAATCGGTGTTAAATGAAAATCCGCTTTTAAGGCAGTTTTGAGTGCGGTTCAGGTCTTCTTTATTCCAAGTGAAATCAGATCCTCTCAAAGCAATTAAATAAACCTTACCGACATATTTTTCTGCAGTATAGAGCGATGCCTTGCGAACAGTAATAACATTCTCGTGCTTTACAATAAAGTTCATTGCGTCGTTTACATTAGCTATAGTATATGAATTGCTTGCATAACACGGGAGCCCGCACGATAAAGCTATCAAAACTGCCGAAATAAGAATCAAAAATATTTTCTTTTTCATTTTTCTCACCTGATTATTTTATTTTCAAAGTAACTGTTGTTGCTCCGCCCTGTTCAAAGGTTACGGGTATTTCGAAAACACCGTTTTTGCCCGTAAATGTTTTTGAGTGACCTGCGGCAACACCGACATTGCCGTTTTCACTTTGATTTACGGGAGTAAGTGTAAGTTTGTTACCGCTTTCATCGAGCGACCAATGACCGTCTGACCACATTGAGTACTCCTCGCCGGTTTTTACATAAGTAACATGGAGCTCATAAACCTTACCTTTTTCTCCCCATTCATTGGGAGTGTCAATGTTTTTGAATTCCATATAACATTCACCGAGCATTCCTGCCCAGATTTTTGAGTTGCAGTCTGCCCTGTAGAGAGTACCTTTTTTCTCTGCAACAGTTGTGTTTTCGGTTAAAACCTGAAGGCTTGTTGTTTCGGTTCGTGCTAATGTAGTGCCGTCAACTGTTTCGGGCACATTCACTTGAGTGCTGATATCGGTTGTTGCAGAACTTTCGGAAATGTTTTCGTTTGTTGCCGAAGTGATTTTCGTTTGCTCTGTCGGTGTTGTGCTGTTAGCAGCATTATCGTCCTTTTCAGAACCGCAGGCTGCAAAAGAAACAACTGACATTACGCATACAATAATCAAGCAAAGAATTTTAAATGTTTTACTCATAGCAAACGCTTCCTTTTTTTTAATTATATATCCTTACCATAATTTGTATTGCAAAATCATCCATATTATTGTAAAATTATCTTCGAGGTGACGATGATGAAATCTGATGAATATTGCAAACTGTTTTATGCTTCTCACTATATACCAATTGCATACTATGATTCCCGGAGCAACTGTTTTTCTGTCGGCTTTTCGCGAGAAGAAGATCCGTATCTTAATATAAAAAACGAATTTAAAATGTCAGCCGTACCTTGCGTGTATGATTCCGGAGATTCGGGCTGTTACGGTTATGTTTCCTGTTCAGACGGGTATTATATTATCGGTCCTGTTTACAGTACTGCAATCAGCGATGCCGCTGCCCGTGCATTTATACGCATTCATTCCTTAACGAAAACCGACATAGACGAAGCGCTTCAGTTTCTTAACGGTATTCCGAAAATAACATACAATCAATTCACTAATCTGCTTGCTTTTCTGCATTATTCACTCAACGGCGAACTTATAAATGTATGCGATATATTTAATTTTGAAAGTGCCGGCAACGAGCATAATATAGCAAAAAAGCAGATTGAATCTGCCTATCTCGAAAGAGAAGAAAACATTTATCACGGAACATATTTCTTTGAACGCAGAATGCTTGACACGATAGAAAAAGGCGATTTGCAGGCTGTTGAGAATTTCTTCCTTTCCGCTCTGGATAACGAAAATCTCAGGGAAGGTCAGCTTGCAGACACACCGATACGTCAGGCGAAAAATCTTCTTATCGGTACTGCAACAATGGTAGGGAAAGAAGCTGCAATTCCTGCAGGAGTAGATATTGAAGAGGTCTATCAGCTTATAGATGCGTATATTCAGGAGTGCGAGAAGCTGCAAACTATTGAGGCGATAAAATCTTTGCAGTACAATATGATAATTGACTTTACAAAACGAATTGCCAAAAACAAGCTCCCCGATAATATTTCGTCTGATGTAAGACGGTGCATTCAGTTCATTCACAGAAACCTCAATATCACTCTGACTGTAAACGATATAGCAAACCATATAGGAAAAAGCCGTGCTTATATATGCGACAGATTCAAACGTGAAATGGATATGGGAATAGCAAAATATGTAACAATAGCAAAACTTCGCGAGGCACAGTCGCTGCTTAAGTATACGGATAAATCCTTGAGTGAAATCAGCACTTATTTGAGCTTTTCAAGCCAGTCGTATTTTCAGAACACATTCAAAAAATATTACGGCATAACTCCGCTTGAATACAGAAACGCATCAGGAACGGAGTTATGCGTTAAATCAAAGCTAAAGAAATAATTACAATAATTAAGACGATTTTACAATACCTGCTGTTCTGCGAATGATATTATATAATTACAATATTAACCTACAGAGGTGAAAAAGTATGAAACAGATACAGCTTCTCCGACATGGCCTTTTTGAAAAGCCGTTTATGGACAGCAGGATTCACACACAATCCGTTTCAAAGAAAGAAAAAATACTTGGTCACGTTATCGGCCCGCTCGGACTGATTTTCGTTGTAAACACCGTTGCGGCACTTGTTGAAAAGTTTTTCACCCAGCAGGTCGGCGCAATGTACGGCGTTGATAATATCGAAATGATAAGGATAATGGGCGGCAAATACGAAGTGGTAATGACTCTCGCCAAAATTCTTGCCGTCGGCACAAGTCTGCTTAACGGATGGCTTTTGCAACACACCAAATCACGTCAGGGCAGAATGCGTCCGTGGCATATTATATTCGGATTTGTTTCTATAGCAATCGGAAGTCTTATCTTTGCTTTTCCGAACACAACACTCACCGAAAATTATTGGTATTATTTCTTCTTCCTTCTGATTGCGTACCATACCGTCGGCTCAACATATTTCTATCTGTTCAGAGATAATATCTGCTCTCTTATCACAAGAAATCCTTACGAGAAAACGCAGATAAGCTTTTTGAGAAAAATGAGCTGGACCCTGATTTCGGGAATAATCATCGGTATGGTTATCAATATGGTTGTTCTTCCGATGTGGCTTGAAAAGAACATAAGAGGCTATATGGTCCTTATGGCTGTAATTTCTGCAGTTGCCGTTCCGTTTCTTCTTATGGAATATTACTATACCCGTGAACGCATTATTGAAGACGTTGCAAGCAGAGCAAGCCTCGGAAGCGAAAACCGTATTCCTCTCGGTGAGCAGATGAAGGCACTTTTCACCAATAAATATTTTGTTATTCTGATAATTATCGCCACGGTTACGGGTATTGTTGATAACTTCAAAGGCGGTAATGTTCAGTATTTCTATATCAAATTTCTTCTCGGCGGTGCCGAAAATCCTCTGATGTATACCATTTATCAGGTTGTAACGGGAATTCCGCTCGGCATCGGTGCGATAGCCATTTACCCCATCGCAAAAAAGGTCGGTATACGCAACCTTACCGTTGCGGGATATGCAATGGTGCTTGTGGGAAGCATAATCGGCTGGGTATTCCCCGATAAGCTCGTTCCCGCACTTATCAGCGGATTTCTCAGGAATATCGGTTGGATGCCCAACGCATATATTTTCGCAACATTGCTTTGCGTTTGACAGCATTGAATACAAATCAAAGCTTCGTCTGGAAGGCTTGCTTGGTGTGTCCGTAATCACGGCGGCTCAATGGCTTATTTACGCACCGTTTGCAGGCGGCTATGAATCATCCATTCTGAAGCTCGGATTCGTTGACGTTGAAGGAATCATTCCTTCTCCTGAAGTTATAAAATATATGACCGCCGCATTCTATCTTTTTGATATTATACTTGCTGCAGTTGTTGTTATCCTGCTTCCGTTTGTTGATGTTGAAAAGCAACTGCCGACAATCAATGCAGAGCTTATCCGCCGCAAAAAAGAGGCTGTTCTTGCAAGAGGCGAAGAATGGATTGATCCCGATGAACTTGAACGTATTGAAAAGGAACAGGCAGAGGCGGATTTTGAAGAAAACAGAATTCAGGATTTAAAGGCATACTGTCAGAAGAAAAATCTTGATTTTGACACAGAAAATGCAAAATATCTTGAAAAGAAAATGAAAAAAGAAGCAAAGAAAGTCGCAAAACGATAAATAAAACAGTGAGGAACGGAAATGAAAATAAATATCAGCCGTAATTCAAATACAAAACCGACGAATTTTTCGTGGCAGGCAGGTTTCGGAAACTGTCACGCTTATCTTCTTCACCGTACGGATATCATTGAACATATCAAGCTCGCTCACGACGAACTCGGCATCAAATCAATCCGCTGTCACGGTGTGCTTGACGATGATATGCTGACCTATCAGCGTATGGGTGACTGCAGAATGTTCAGAACCGTGCCCGGCAAAAACAAAATCAAAGAAATAAATTTCCGTCAGATCGGTCATATCTATGACAATCTGCTTTCAGTCGGCGTTAAACCGTTTGTTGAGTTGTCGTTTATGCCTTCCGCTCTTGCAAGCGGCAAGAAGCTCGGGCTTCGCTATAACCCTAACATAACAATGCCGAAATCCCCGAAACAATGGTCGGAATATATTACGGGTTTTATCTGTTTCCTGATTGACCGCTATGGCAGGGATGAAGTGGAAAGCTGGTATTTTGAAGTCTGGAACGAACCCGACCTTTCCTGCTTTTTTGCAGGCAGCCGGAAGGATTATTTCAAGCTGTACGAAGCCACCGCCAAAGCGGTAAAAAGCGTTGACAGAAATCTGCGTGTGGGCGGACCTTCAACAAGTGCCTGCAAATGGATTCCCGAGTTTCTTGCGTTCTGCAAAGAGAATGATGTGCCGTGCGATTTTGTGTCCACGCACCATTATCCCGGTGATGCATTCGGCAATTTCATTAATCTTTCCAATGTAAAGAAAATGTTTTCCGCATCAAGGAATGCGGTAAAAAACAATAAAAAACTCAGCGAAGCAATGACAGAGATGTTTTTTCTGCCCGATGACTGGAAACGGTGGGAAAAAGGCATTTTAAAAAAAATGGATAAGAAAGCAAAAGAGCAGGCAGGAGATTTACCGCTTATAATAACCGAGTGGAATTCAATGGCGGTTTTCGGTTCGCCTGTTCACGATGAAAAATATTCTGCTGCTTTTGCGGTAAAAACCTGTCTTGACCTTGACGGCAGTGCAGAGGGATATATGTTCTGGTGCTGCTCCGACTTGTTTGAAGAACAGTTTATGCTTCCCCGACCCTTTGTGGGCAGTTTCGGTGTTGTTTCTTCCGACGGCATTCCCAAGCCTAATTTCTGGGGCTTTAAAATGCTCAGTCAGCTTTATCCGAACCGCCTTGAGCTTGCTGATACGGGGAATGTTGACTGCGGAGCATTTACCGACGGTAAAAATGTTCAGCTTGTCATTACGCCGCAGGACGGTGATTACTGCAAAGATGAGCAGATAAAGCTTGACATAACTTTTGATTTTGAGGCTGCCGATGTAACGGTGCAGAAAATTGACGATGATAACTGCAATCCTAAGCGTATCTGGAAAGAAATGGGTTCTCCCAATAATCTTACGAAATCGCAGGTTGCCGAAATAAAAGAGAAATCAAGCCTTCGTGAAGAAAAAATCCCGTTTGCCGTAAGTAACGGAAAAACCAATGTCAAGCTTTCACTTCGCACAAACGATGTTGTTCTGATTACTGTGAGGTCAAAATAATGGAAGATTATATCTGTAATCCGATTTTTCCGCTCAATGAGTATGTGCCTGACGGAGAACCGCACGTTTTCGGCGACCGTGTCTATCTTTACGGCAGCCACGATGCTGCAGGGTCCGAACGCTTCTGCGTTGAAAACTATACTATATGGTCTGCGCCTGTTGACAATCTTACCGATTGGACAAACCACGGAATAACCTACAAAAAAACGCAGGATCCCCGTTCCTCCCCGGTTAAAAGCGTGGATTTCTATGCTCCTGACTGTGTTGTGGGCAATGACGGAAGATATTATCTTTATTATTTTTCGGCAGGACCGAATACAACTCCTTTCGGTCCGTTATCTGCGGCAGTTTCCGATTGTCCGTGCGGACCTTTTGAATATCTGGGCGATGTACGATATCCCGACGGAAAAACTGTGCTCCGATATCTGACCAACGATCCTGCGGTTCTCAATGACAACGGCAGAATTTATCTTTACTACGGTTGGGGGCTCGGAAGAGATTTCAGAAGTAAAATCCTTCAGCCTCTTTACCGGTTTGTTCTCAGTAAGCTGACACACAGGTCATATGCAGAGGTAAAAAATACAAAGCCGAGCATTCTTTCCTGTGCGGTGACAGAGCTTGAGGATGATATGCTTACGGTGAAATATGAGCCGAAAGCAGTTCTTGACAGCAAAACAACCGCCGCAAAAGGAAGTGAATTATATAATCATCCATTCTACGAGGCCCCGTCTGTAAGAAAATTCGGCAATCTGTATTATCTTGTCTATTCTTCGGGCGAAAACAACGAGCTTGCTTATGCAACCTCTGAATATCCTGACAGAGATTTCAGATATCGGGGCGTTATAGTTTCAAACAGCGACCTCGGTTTCAACGGAAACACTGTACCGAAAAACAATTCGGGCACAATTCACGGAGGAATTGAGTGCATAAACGATAAATATTATATTTTTTACCACAGATGCACAAACAATACGGATTTTTCAAGACAGGCGTGCGCCGAGCCGATTGAAATTGCAAGCGACGGCACAATCCGTCAGGTTGAAATTACCACTCAGGGACTGAATGCTAAACCGCTGATGGGAAAAGGAACTTTTCCTGCATCAATCTGTTGCAATCTGATTACAAAAAAACATATCCGTTTGGGTTTGGGTAATCAGCAGTCTCTTCCGCGAATAACCGAAAAAAACGGAATATCCTGCCTTGCCGATATAACATCTGGAACAAAAGTGGTATACAAATATTTCGATTTGAGCAATGCTGAGTCAATCACCGTTGAATACAAAGGCGATGCCGAATTATCGATAAACGGAAACAAATTGAATGCTGATAATAGCACTTGCTTAAGCGGAAACTGCCGTGATGTTATTACAATAGAGGTTACAAGCGGCAAAGCAGACATACTCTCGTTTACGATTAAGGAGAAATAAATATGTTGGAAATCCGAGATATCACTGTTGATAATCAAAAGAACTCTATTGTTACGGATAATTCCGTGCCTGAAGTTGGTTTTGCACTTCACAGCGATATCCCGGATACTTTTTTGCAGTCTGCAAAGGTGACTGTTTTTGATCGGGTTTTTGATTGCGGAACAAATCAGGTCTGCATTCCGCTTGACGGAATTGGTCTGAAACCTTTTACGGTTTGTCCGATAGAAATTTATGCCACGGATAATCACGGCAACAGTGCGGTAAGCGGTTCGAGCTTTCAAACCGCACGGCTCGGAATGCCTTGGGATGCCCGATGGATTACCGATAAATCATATAATTTCGGCAAGAAAACATCTCCCGTGCCGATGACATTCAGCAGAAAATTCAGTATTCACAAGCCTATAAAAAAAGCGTATATTACATCAACCGCAATGGGGATTTATGAGCTGATGCTCAACGATGAAAAGGTTGGTGAGGATTATTTTGCTCCGGGATTTACAAGCTACAGAAAAAATCTTCAATATCAATTCTATGATGTAACCCGACAACTCAGGCATGATAACACATTGGTTGCTGTTGTTGCGGGCGGATGGGCAGCAGGCAGATTTACTTATGAAAGCAAAAATAAAATCACCGTTGACCGTCAGGCATTTCTGCTTGAACTTTTTCTGGAGTATTCCGATTCAAGCACAGAAAAAATCATAACAGACGAAAACTGGCTTGTTACTATGCAAGGCAACTACCGCTTTGCCTGCCTTTATGACGGAGAAACTTATGACGCCACCGTTAATTTGAATAATGCACAGTGGAAACCTGCCGATATTATAAAGCTGAAATTCAATCCCCGGATAACTGTCAGCAACGGTAATATGGTCAAGCGACACGAATTATTGAAGCCTGTCAGCAGTTTTCACAACGGTGACAGGGAACTGATTTATGATTTCGGTCAGAATTTTGCCGGCGTTGTTTCTTTAAAAATACAAGGTAAACAAGGGCAAAAAATTACCGTTCGCCACGCAGAAGTGCTTGACGGCGAAAGGCTTTATACAAAATCCCTGCGTACTGCCAAAGCTACAGCTGTTTATATTTGCAAGAACGGAATACAAACATATTCTCCGAAACTCACCTATATGGGCTTCCGCTATATCGGTATCACGGGAATATCACCTGAAGATGTGGAAGTATCTGCTTATGCTCTGTATTCGGATTTTTCGCAGACAGGCAGTTTTGAATGTTCGGATCTCCGTCTCAACAAGCTTCAGAATAACATTCTTTGGGCCGGCAAATCCAATTTTGTCGATATCCCCACGGATTGCCCTCAACGGGACGAAAGACAAGGATGGACAGGCGACATCTCAATTTTTGCCTCTACCGCCTGTTATAACTTTGATTTAAGCCGCTTTATTGCAAAGTGGCTGAAAGATGTCCGTCTTGAGCAAGGTCGCGGCGGAGGCATTCCGATGGTTGTTCCCCGACACGGAAATACAGCTCCTGTTGTGGCTACAGCCTGTTGGGGTGACAGCTGCATATTGGTTCCGTGGGCAGAATATCTGGCACGGGGCAGCACTCGCTTGCTCCGTCAGCAATATCCGTGTATGAAAAAATTTATGAAAGCCGTTAAATTCTGGTCATCGCTTTACGGTCCGGGAGACCGAAGATATATTTTTAAATGGCTTTTTCAGTTCGGCGATTGGTGTGCTCCCGAAGGGAAAATAACAGATTGGCTGAACAGGGGAAAATGGATGGGCACGGCATACTATGCCAACTCTGCTTATATTATGTCAGAAATTGCAACAATTCTCGGTGAAACCGAAGACAGCAAATACTATAAAAATTTGCAGAAAAACATTTGTCGGGCATTCCGCAATGTTCTGACCGACGGTCACGGAAAGCTCAGAAAAGAGTTTCAGACGGGATATGTGTTGCCTCTTTATTTTGAAATGGAAGCGGGAGAAAACCGACAGCGTATGGCTGACAACCTGAACAGACTGGTGAAAGATAACGGTTACCGTCTGTCAACAGGATTTCCCGGAACTCCCTATATTCTTTTTGCTCTTGCAGATAACGGGCATAAAGATACAGCTTTTCGTCTTCTGTTGCAGGAAGACTGTCCGTCGTGGCTCTACTGCGTGAAAATGAGCGGCACGACTTTCTGGGAACAATGGAATACCATAACTCCCGAAGGCGAAATACGTGAGCCTTCTATGAATCACTATGCATACGGTGCCGTGGGAGACTTTTTCTATCGCCGCATCCTCGGAATCGAGGCAACAAGCGGCGGATATCGTAATTTCTGTGTCAAACCCGTGTTGGGTGGCGGAATCGGTTGGGCAAAAGGCGGTGTTCAGACACCTTACGGTATGATTTACGTGAGCAGGTATACCGAAAACGACGAATTCATAATAACCACGGAGGTCCCTGTTTCAACCGAATGCGAGTTGATTATGCCGAGCGGCAAAAAAATCAGGCTGACAAGCGGAACTCATACACATTCTGAAAAGATTACAAAGGAGCAGTCTTTATGAAATTTCAATTGCTCGGTACCGATTCACCGAATGAATCTCAAAGAGAACGAAACAACCGTGCTTTAGCAAGAGAAGCTGCGGCAGAGGGTATTGTGTTGCTCGAAAATAACGGAGTTCTTCCTTTGAATCCTCAAAAAATTGCACTTTACGGTCCGGGAAGCCGAATGACAGTTAAAGGCGGGTCGGGCAGCGGTGATGTTCAGGAGCGTTACAGCGTTACCGTTGAAGATGGTTTGAAAAATGCGGGATTCACATATCCCGATTCTTTATGGATGGACCGCTTTCAGAAGAAATATGAGGATGAAATTGCCACCTGGAAAGCGGAGCTTGAAAATCAGATTAAAAAATATAATCCCATTCAGACTATGCAGATGTTCATTTATATAGGAGAACATCCGAAGCCTTATCCTTCCTGCACTCCGATTCTTGAGGATGAACTGACGAAAGAAACCGATACCGCAGTTTATGTTATTTCAAGACAGGCGGGAGAAGGTCATGACCGCAGAGTAGAAAAAGGTGACTTTCTTCTTTCCGATATTGAAGAAAACAGCCTTCGCACGCTGCGCAAACACTATAAAAACCTTATTGTTGTTCTTAATTGCGGCAGCGTTATGGATTTGTCTGTTTTTGATGAAATCAAACCCGATGCAGTGATCTTGTCAGGTCAAGGCGGTGCAGAAGGCGGCAATGCGCTTGCGGATGTGATAACAGGCAAGATTACTCCGAGCGGAAGACTTACTGACACTTGGGCAAAAGAATACGAAGATTATCCGAGCGCCGAAACCTTCGGCCACCGAAACGGTGATTTGGAAAATGAAGAATATTACGAAGATATTTATGTTGGCTACAGATGGTTTGACAAGCATAATATAAAACCCCGATATCCGTTTGGACACGGACTCAGTTATACGGAATTTTCATATAAAACCGAAAATATCAGCGAATGCGAAGCGGTTGTATCCGTCACGAATACGGGAGCATATAACGGCAAAGAAACTTTAATGGTTTTTATTTCAAAACCTGAAAGCGAAAACGGTTGTGAAAAGAAAAGTCTTGTTGCTTTCGCAAAAACAAAAACACTTTCACCCGCCGAAACTCAAAAAATCACTGTCAAATTCAAATTGGCGGATATTGCTTCTTTTTGTGAAGATAAATCAGCATTTATTTTAGAATCGGGAGAATACACCGTCTTTCTGAACAATACCGAAATCGGAAAATTTGATTTAAAAGAAAAGGTTTTGGAAACAGTAAAACCTATCGGAAAAGATATTCCTGAACAAATTATCAAAACATTTTCTTCTCCGATACAGTCTTTGCTTGACAGCCTCTCGGAACGGGATAAAATCCGCCTTGTAACCGGTGGCGGCTATGATATACGCTGCTATAACAATGTTATGGGGGCGGCAGGACGCACCTGTACAAAGCTGTTGAAAAAGGGTATTCCCAATATTGCAATGGCAGACGGGCCTGCAGGTCTGAATGTAAATCAATCGGCTTCTCTGACAGCTAATGCAATTCCTCGTTATCCCGACGGGTTGCCAAAAGATTGGAATTGGGGTTGGCTCAGAAAAATCAGCCCGATTCTGAAAAAAGCTCCGGGCAGATACAAAACCGTTTATCGCTATATGACCGCCTGGCCAAGCGAAACCGTGCAGGCTCAGACCTGGAATACACAGCTGATAGAAAAAATCGGTGCCGCAGTAGGCAGAGAAATGCTTGAAATCGGCGTTTCTGTCTGGCTTGCACCGGGACTGAATATTCACAGGAATCCTCTTTGCGGCAGAAATTTTGAGTATTATTCTGAAGACCCTGTTGTTTCGGGCAAGATAGCGGCAGCCATCACCCGAGGCGTTCAGAGTGCCGGCGGAGTGGGTGTTGCTCAAAAGCATTTCTGTTGCAATAATCAAGAAGACAATCGAATGAATGTCTCTGCCAATGTTTCTCAAAGAGCATTGAGGGAAATTTATCTTCGTGCATTTCGTATTGCTGTTACAGAGGGGAAACCTTGGACTGTTATGTCATCTTATAACCGTGTCAACGGAAAATATGTTTGCAACAGTTATGATTTCTGCACTCGTGTTCTCAGGAATGAATGGGGCTTTGACGGTCTGGTAATGAGCGATTGGAATGCAACTGAGCAATGCTCATATCCTCAGGCAATAAATGCGGGTAATGACCTGATTATGCCCGGCACAAAAGCCGTTGCAAAAAAACTTGAAGAAGAATTGAAAAACGGCAGACTCAACAAAGCTGCATTGAATTTGTCTGCGGGACGGGTTCTTGAACTGGTTTTCAAGAGTGAAGCCTGCAAGGATTTTCGATTGAAAGGATAAGAATTATGAGCGATACAGTATTTCCCCGAAATTTTCTTTGGGGAGCAGCATCCGCATCCGCACAAATTGAGGGCGGATGGAATGCAGATGGCAGAACTCCGAGCATCTGGGATGCTGCAAATCCGACACTGATAAAAAACAGTGAAAACTGTCACGATGCCTGCGACCACTATCACAGATTTCGTGAAGATGTTGCTCTGATGAAGAAAATCGGACTTAAAAGCTACCGCTTTTCCATCAGTTGGTCAAGAGTAATTCCCGAAGAAGGTAAAATAAATGAAGCAGGCATAAAATTTTATTCCGACCTCGTTGATGAACTTGTTTCTGCAGGAATAGAGCCTATGGTTACGGTTTACCATTGGGATATGCCAATATGGGTATTTGAAAAAGGCGGATGGATGAGTGAAAAAATTATTCCTCTGTTCCGAGATTACACCAAGATTCTTGTTGATGCCCTTTCCGACAGAGTCAGCTGGTGGATGACTATGAATGAACCGGGCTGCTTTATTATGAACGGATATATGCAGGGTGTTCATGCACCGTTCAAGCGTAATTATTTCGCACTTTCACGGCTTTCAAAAAACTGTATGCTTGCTCACGCAGAAGCGGTAAAAACAATCCGCAGATATTCAAAGAAAAAGCCTAAAGTTGGCGTTGCATTTTCTTCGGGGGCATTTGTTCCGCCGAATGATTCTCCCGATGCAATTGAAAAAGCAAGGCGAATGACAACCGAAACCTCTAACGGTTTGATGAGTAACCGTTGGTGGATGGATCCTATGATACTCGGGAAGCCTGTCCGGGCTTACGGAATTTATCATTCCGATGCAAAGAATATGGAGGCAATATGTCAGCCTCTTGATTTTATGGGGCTCAACATATACACATCGTTTAACTATGCCGGATGGGGAAACGGTAAAGAAATACCGCCCGAAGGTACACAGAAAAATTCTCTTGGCTGGGTAATAGATGAACGCTGTATGTATTGGAATGTCAAGTTCATGTATGAACGCTACGGTTTGCCGATAATGATTACCGAAAACGGTCTTGCCGCAAATGATATAATTGATAAAGACGGCAAGGTTCATGATCCGCAGCGAACAGATTTTATCCGACGTTATCTCGGTCAGCTGAGTCAGGCAATTTCTGAGGGCATTCCCGTGCTGGGCTATCAGCATTGGTCCGTTATGGATAATTTTGAATGGGCCGAGGGATATGAGCCTCGCTTCGGTCTTGTGTATGTGGACTATAAAACTCAAAAAAGAATAATCAAAGACTCTGCTTGGGAGTATAAAAAAATCATTGAAACAAACGGAGCCGAGCTTTGACAAAGCTGATGTTGTTGTACAGATTGTTTTTATAAAGTATTGGTCTTACCTAAAAGAAACAATTCCGAAAAGTGCGCAATTATACACCGTTGCGGTGCCATTGTGATTTCTTCGAAATTCTCGGAACACAGTTCCGCCGATTTCATCAGACAAGGTAAACCTTGCGCTGCGTTGCAGCTAACCCAAAATCTCAATTGTTCATAGAATAACATAGAATAATATCGGGGGTGTTTTCTATGAATCCTTGTGAGCTTACGGCGGCGGTAACTGCTGTTGCAAATATATTGGCTTGCAAAATGAGCAACGAAGAATTGAGTCTTCTCTCATCGGTATTGGTTCAGCTCGGTGACACACTTGTGACAATCGTTACGCAAAGAACAATTTGTGAAAATATAAATAAAAAATAACAAGTCATTTATGGCGCCGCTCGGAGAGAAGATTTTTAAATTTTCTCTCCGATTTTTGTCAGGGGTTTGGGGAAGAAATTCACCAACAAGCGGTAAAAAACCGATGAGAAAAATTATGAACGAATTGTAAATCGTCATAATTTGAAAATGAGGTTTTTGCAAAAGTGGGTATCCACTCGCCCTGCTTGCAAAGATAGTGAACGGTGAAAACGGGAACGGTTTTGCAAGCGGTATTTGCGAGAGTGTATATAGATTAACTGTGTAAAGGAACCTTTCAAAAAAAACAAGTCAGCTGACGGTGTTTATTGTGTTAAACATAATAATCTGAAAGGGTTTGAACATTTATGAAAAAATCAATTAAATCTTGTGAATTCAATATTGATACCGCCTGCGTTGAAGTAAAACTCACCGACGGTTCAATGGTGTAAATCGACTGCATAGCCGTTGAAAACGAATATGCAAACAATATGTACGAAACCTCAGAACTTGATTATCTTATCTACAATGAACCGTTAACTTATGTTGAATTGCTGTTAAGCGGCAAGATAAAAGAATATCTGCGAAACAACACAGATTATACCCCGTTATCTGATATGAGATAAAAACTTCAGCTGACAACATCATTTGAAATGGTGTTGTCAGCTATCTTTTTAGGTTTGTTTTCTTGTTATATAATTGTGATAATTGCAATTTTAATAATGATATAAGATTTGCAATATTGTAATGTCTAACTTATGCATTCTTTCAATAATTGCATTGATTTGTTCTTCTTTCATTTTTATCTCTCCTTACATCTAAATGAAACAATTATCGTACTCATTCAAAAAAATAGCTGACCCATATATTAGGTCAGCTATTTGATATAGTGTCAATGCTTGATATATTCCTGCGCTGTTTTAGCATTATGGAATTTTGTTATTCTATCATTTACATTCTTACTTAAATATTCTTGTAATGATTCTTGTGTCAGAAAAATTTGAGACGATACATACATTTGTTTTTCTTCACTTTCGTTTTCTAGTAAAAGAGAAGCTTTTCCCTTTTTCTTTGAGTAATCTGAAATTTTAGCGTTGAATATACCTACAGTACATGGCAAATCAAAATCAACATCAAACAAAGAGCAATGTGTAGTTGCTTGAAATTCAAAATACAAGGGTTTACCAATTGATTCGCGAATTGTTTTTTCGTCAGCCTTATCCCAATTTCCATCAACACTGTTCAACTTTTTATTTTTACGAACCGGCACTTTTTGGATTAAGTTTTGATATAAAGTTTCAACTAAATATAATGTTTCATAATCAACATCTTCCTGTGGAGGATTAAATTGTACATTTAATATTTTTTCAATTTGTAAAACCTTTTCCCAAAAAGCAATACTATCAACATCATATTTTTTGATTTTTGTTTTATTGACATCTGCCAAAAGTGGATGTCCATTTAGATATCCTTTTCCGTCAACAAATGCATTGTAAATCGAAGTGGCTTTAACAATTTCTAAGATTGTTTTGGCGTAGGATAAATTAAAAGAAATACTAAATGATAGAATTTCTGTTGTTTCATTAAGTGAATACTTAATATACAATGGTTTTTCTTTTTCGGATTCAAAAGAGATTATATCGATACTTTCGTTGGGTATTCTGTTAAAGAACAATTCATATGAATACTTTTCACACCCTACCGCCAATTTGATCGGTTTTGGGAATGGATGAGGATGCATAAAAAATGTACCTGAAATGAATTTAATGGGATTGTATGGCTTAAACGACAACCTTTCTATAGGAAATTCTTCACCGTTTAGGGTAATATAGCCAAACTTCTTAAATTCCAAGGGTATAGGTTTTTGTGCGTTGTAGGAATATTTTAATACATCATCATGTGTAAAGTTTTTTCCAAGAACTTTTTTGTGTTCATCCGTGGGTTTAAAGATTAATCCCCCAATGGTGATAGAATCGTTTTCAAAGTCTATATGACAATTACCATTATCATCAGCTACATACCTAACCCCATCAGGTAAAGTTGAGTTAAGATGCTCAACCATCGCATCAGGAATTCTTAATTCAGTTTGAGGCTTTTGGTTAAATACTTTGTTAAAATCAACAAACATTAAAAATCCCTCCTAGAAATATCCCAAACAATAATTTTGGAAATTAAACTATACCGTGTACTATCATCAATATCAAAACTGGATATTTCTTGCACAAGAATTTCAAAATCTGATTTGGATTTTACAATTATATGCTTTAAGTCGTCGTATTCAAATTTTAAAGATATTTCTGAAATTCCTGCCATTGAATTACTTATGCCTTCAAGAACACCAGCATTCACAATGGTTTTATCATAAAATGCTTGTTCAAAGTTCGCTTTTGTAACATTGGGAACAAATCTCCATTCACATTCATCAGTAAAACATTTTGTTTCTGTTTTACCTGTATTTCTGTTTTCCATTTTTCCGTCATAAGGCTTATAATACATTAATTGGTGCAACAAAAAACTTTGCATTTTATGTTGCGCAGAACCGGATTTAGGAGCTTTTGCGGATAACGCAGACTTGAAAGCTTTCGAAAAATCGTTGCACAATTCAGAATGCTGATTTATGTATTGTATTGGTTGGATTCCTTTATTCATACCCCATTCTTTGCTAAAGGCTAATCCATAATAACCGTACCATTGTAGGTGCACATCTAATCTGTGAAGATTAATATCGCAAAAGCATTTCATCGGAAAAGCAATTTTCTTAAGATGGGGTATTTTTAAATATTTAATATCTTCAACGCAATATCGTGGAGAAATCATCTTTGTTTTGAGATAGGGAATCAGAAATTCAAGTTTAGGAGTAAATGTAAAAAGAGTATCAGCTTGAATTGTTGAGGGTGTATGCTTTTTTTGCTTGGGTTCATTTATTGTGGCATTTCCTAGATTTAAGTGCTGTTTATCAGGCATTTCATTTCACCCCTTTTGTAATTATAACATTAAATAGATAACATAGCAATAGATTAAGATGATTACATTAAAACATAATAATTTTATGTTTTATCAACTCTTTGGGTAAATATATATATCTAAAAAATCAACTTAGTGCTTTAAGCTTAGATTCCAACAATGCCTTTGCATTTTTATACTGATATTCATTAATATTCTTATCATTAAACATCGCATTCAAGGCTCCTAAAGCGTCTATGATTTCGCCTTTTGTTCTATAGTTATAATTCAAAATATAATCAACAGATGAAAACTTTGTGTATCCCATTTTAACCTCCTGTGTAATCAACATACAGTTATTTATTAGTACATATAACCCAAAGAGCAAATCAGAAATGCTATAAAACATTTCATATATATATGACAAGAATCGCGAAACATCACGCAGAAATTTTAAGAAAAGCGGACTTTTTCTAAAGTTTCTACTTTTTCAACAAAACTTGATATTTGTATTTGTGCAGAATTACAATGGATTTAGCATAAGAACAAGGCGTATCCGAACTGGATACGCCTTTTGATATTTATGGGTTGGTTATAATAACGAATTAATCGCCGTGTTTGTTATCGAAAACATTTGCCTTATGTAATAAAGAATTATCCACCATAGGCTTACTTCAGAGCTGATGCCTTCTCGGTCACAAATTCTGTTACCTTTTTCGTTGACAATGGTGTTACCGTTTTTATCTACGGCATAGGCTTCGATTATTACATTGCCGTTTGATTTTGAAGTAACGGTACATATTTTACCTGATACAGACGCATCAAGAGTTACACCGCTGCCATCAACAATTCTCCATTTGATTTTTGAGCCTTCGGGAAGTCCTGTTGCATTGGCATAAAGATTTATTGATTCACCGTATTTGATATAACGGTTTGTAGGAGTTGCAATAGTAATTTTTCCGTTTGAAGTTGGCGGGGTGTAAACATATGATAAATTGTTACACATTGCCGTTACAATTTCAATTGGCTCACATCCGTAATCATTGCTTGTGACAACACAATAATAGTATCGGTATTGTTTGTATTTATCAATATCAAAGTTATTTTGGGTTGCACCTTCAATCGCAACACCACTTCGGTATTTGGGAGAATTAGCTCCGTACCATTGATATTGCGTATTAACTCCGATAGCATCAATGTTGAGTGTATCGGATATAACAGTTGTATCCGGCAACCCATTTTGAATATATGGAACAGGAATAAAAGTGTAACCGTTTTCGTTTGCGTATTTTTCTGCATATGTTCCTTTGGTACCATAAATGGTCAGGTTCTTAGGAAAACATTCAACCTCAGTTAGTTTACTTGAAAACAACACGGAAGAATTATTGGGAAGGCTCTTTGTTGATTCGAGGTTCCTTAAATCAACAAATTCAGGAGAAACATTTGCGAAAACATTTTCAGAACCAATCGTTTTAATTCCGGATAAATCTATTTTCCTCAATTTTTCACAGCCACTAAACACATAATCACCGATATTTGTCACCTTCGGAAGATTTATTTCTTGTAAAGAAGAACAATTCTTGAAAGCTTTGTCTCCGACAGATTGAGTGTTTTCAAGACAAACCCTATTTAATGAACTACAATTAATAAAAACCTCATCACCGATTATTTCAACACCATTTCCAATGACGCTCTTAAGATTCACACATGATTCAAATGCCTGTGTTTGTATTTCTGTTACTGTGTCAGGCATTTTCATATATTTAATAAAATTTCTGTCGTGAAACGCTTGAGCGTATATGCCTTTTACGGTAGCAACATTTCCCACCATATCTTTGTATATTTCAGGAATTTCAAACTCCGTATAGTCAGTTTTTTTTATAAAATGAACATAACCATTTTGAATAATTACTGAAATAACGGGATATCCACTAACACGAGGTATTCCGTAATAAGCAGATGAAATAGGACTCTTTACTGAACTATCTTTATAGGAAGCCGCCATAACAAGAGTAGATTCAGAAATTGTTATAGGTTTACCGTCATAAGGTAAAGAGGCTTTAGTGGGAATCGAACCATCTGTTGTATAATATGTTTCAGTACCCTCTTCACAGAAAAACTCAAGCACAATCGGTTCATCATAAAGCCCTTCTTCAAAACTGAATATCGGACTTTGTGAACAATTAATATTGTGATTATTTATGTCTCTTAAAATACCTGTTGCGTAAACCATACCATAACCGAAATGTCCAGAGTTTTCTATGTCTGTTGTAAGAGTTATTGCGGTTTCTTGCATGAGCTTTCTTATGGTTTCCGAATTATAATATGGGTAAAGTGCTTTGGCAACAGCAGCAACCGAACTTACAAACGGAGTTGCCATTGATGTACCGGACTTTTCTTTTTGTCCGTTGTTTCTAACTGTACTGTTTATTGTGCCACCCGGTGCGGTTAGTTCAGTGTAGTCTTTGCTGAAGTTTGAACTTGAGAGTTTTTCATTGCTTTTGTTTATAGCAGAAACGCCGATAACAAGCGGAGATTTTGCTGGCAGTGGTATTGCGTTCAAACTGCCTGTTCCGTCATTTCCCATTGCCGCAACCATAACAGGATCATTTTTTTCTTTTGCATAGGCAAGAGCGTCTTCGACTAACGGGGAATCACTGGATGCTCCAAAGCTCATATTTATGACATCGTTTTCATCATCGGCAGCTTGATATATACCTGCGGATATTGTCAAATCCGTGCCTTCACCTTTTGAATTCAAACATTTATACGGTTTTATAATAACATTGTCAAGGGTACAATCAGCTATAATTCCCGCAACATGAGTACCATGATCATTATCGTCAAGCGGATCGTTTATTTTGCCTGTATCAGATGAATTAAAAGTCGTTTTTTCTACTCTGTCTTTCAAAAACTCGTGATTGTAATCAACACCTGTATCTATTACAGCAACATATACTGTTTCAAGTTCAATGCTGTTTTCAGTTATTATCTCGTTTAATTCATCAAAACCTATATGCTCCGGACCCCATGAAAGAAAATCACTTTGAGAAGTGGTGGTTGTAACTGTTTCCGTATCAGAAACAGTTACAACGCTATCCGCTTCAACAAACTCTATGATATCAAGTGAACAGTAATATTCGTAAGCGATTGCAGTATCTTCTTCAGTTTCAAACTGCAAAACCCAGAGATTTCTGAACCCCGAAACAACTGAAATTGCATTCAGCGTATCAACATCCGAATCGGATTTTATAATTAATCGGCGTGTCTTAAATTCATTTTCCGTTTCTTCTGCTGAAAATGTTTGAAAAGAATTGGATTCCGATTCCTCATAAAGTCCGTATTCGTCTATCATTTCCTTTGTTGCAGAAACAAAGGTGCTCAATGAAATATTATCACTGACACCAAAAGAAACAATTCCGACAGTTGCAAATATGCTGAAAATTATCAGCAAAGACAAAACGATACACAATATCTTTTTCATTGAGACACCTCCAAAAAATTATTCAGTTATTTGTTCAAGGTTCATTTCATAGCAACAATCCATATTGTCTATCGGTCTGAAATAAACCAAATTATCGCAAATCAAAACATCTCCTAACAGATAATATCCTGCGAATTCCTCACAATCCATACAAATAGTAAAAGATTCCGTAATGCCGTTGTTTATGCTGAAATAATCCACAGGATTTGTTGCTTGTATATCTTCAACAAAGTTTGTGATTTTATCAATGTCTTTTGAAAACTTAATATCGGTTTCATTTAATGTTACACCTAAATAACGGATTGAAACCGTATAATCCAAAGCTTCCTTTGCTGAAGGAATATCTTCTGCCTTAAACAGTGAATAAACATAATTTCTGCCTATAACATTGGCGTTATAAACAACATTTTCAAACTCTGTTTTTCGTATAAGACCGAGACCCTCTCTGCCAATCATTTTACCCTCATGTCCCATTTGCTGGGCATACAAAACAAAATCAGGCGGAATTTTATCGGTGTCAATAAACGAATAATATCTGTCGTTGTAAAGAATATAATTATCCTTTCTCAAATCGGGAATCAGAGTTAAATGCAGAGTCGGAATAAGAATTATAATTATAAAACAAAAAGCCAACGCTGTAACAACCGTTCTGATTATTCCGTTCTTTTTAACCCTCAGAATTTCTCTTAATGCATCAATGATATTTTGCTCGGCAGCAGTTTCCTTTTCTTCGGGTTTATTTATTTTTCCACTCAATACATCGTTAATTGTAACATTAAATATTTTTGCAATTTCTTCAATCGTTTCTATGTCGGGATAACCTTTACCCGTTTCCCATCGAGAAACAGCTTTGTCGGTAACACCGAGCTGCTCCGCAAACTGTTTTTGTGTGAGCGAGAGTTGTTTTCTTTGCTCCGCTATAAATTTTCCGACGGTGATTTTGTCCATATAACCGCCTCCCTTGGTTCAAATTATAGCTCAAACACCGCCAAAAGTCACCCTATGAAAAATAGAATTACTGTTTTAAATGGCAATATTAACATTTATTTAAATGTAGCACATTTAAATGTTCCTAAAAGAAATGTTGATTAAATGCTTTGTTTTATTGTCTGAACGCAGTAAAAATTTTTGGAAGATTAAAAATGTTGCAGTAAAACTATAATTAATGTTATAATAAAAATGCCATTTATAAAGTAAGAAATTATTGTTTCTTACTCTACAAATGGCTAAAAATCTATATGTTTTATTCTTCGTTACAAATGTTTCCGTTTGAGTCAAGGAAAAAGAAATGCCATTCCTTTTCTGCGAGACTGTTCATTTCGCTTTCATAATCTTTTTCGAAAATCATGGCAGCCTCAGCAAAACTGTCAGCTTCTATTTCTTTTATGCTGCTTGTGTACTTTATTTCTAAAGCCAGTTCTTTTTCTCTTGCTTTTCTCATTTTTTCTTCTGTATCATAGTTTGAACAGAAAACACGGTAAATCATAAGTTGCCCCTCCTTTCAACTATGAATTATACAACAAAAACATAAATATTGCTAACCCCCTATAAAAACTTAAAGCAATCCTCCGTATAAGAAAGGTGTGAGTTTATTTGAATATTGCAATCTGTGATGATGACAAAATTATTGTTAAACAAATTGAAAAACTGCTGTTTGATTTCTTTATCGAAAAAGGCATTGACTATGAATTATATACCTTCACTTCGGGGCGTGAGCTGCTTGAAAGAGATGTTCAGTTTGACATTGCGTTTATCGACATTGAAATGCCCGGCATTAACGGAATTGAATTATCAAAGCGACTGCTTGAAAAGAACAGCTATGCAATAATCATGATTGTTACTTCATTTAATCATTACCTTGACGATGCAATGGAGCTTTCTGTTTACCGCTACATATCAAAGCCTATTGACCGAGAAAGATTTATGGTCAATTTAAGCTCTGCTTTGAGAAAATATCTTAACATCAACAGACCCATTCTCATAAAAGGCAACGACGAAATTTCAAAGGTTAATTCCTGCGATATTATTTATCTCTCGTTTGAGGACAGAAAGGTCTGGATTCATACCCGTGACGATGTGATAGAGGTTACAAAAACCTTGGATTATTGGAAAAAGCAGCTCAGCGACGCTAATTTTTATCAGATTAACCGCAGCCATATTGTCAATCTTGGATATGTAACAAGCGTTAACAAAAACAAGGTTGTTTTGAAATGCAACGGCGAGACAATTGAACTTAAAGCATCGTCGAGAATTTATGCTTCGCTGAAAAGAGCGTATTATTCTTTCTTGGGAGGGACATCGGAATGATACAAGCAGTTTGTTATGCTTTTATTTATCTGTTTGAAGTTTTGGCTTGTTTTTGGTTTCTTGAAAACTTTTATAACAGAAAAGTGAAATTTCATATTTGTTGTATTGGTTTTGCAATAATATTCGGAATACTTTACGGAATAAGTTTTTTAGGAACACCTTTATATAATCTTATAGCATTTATTCTATGCTATTTTATAATTACCATAATTTGCTATGAGTCAAAATTAAAATCACAGTTGTTCACAACTATAATTTTAGCAGTTTTTATGCTGCTGACAGAAATGGTTGTAGTTCATGTTTCAAGTGCCATTATTGGAAGCGACTACACACTTTATTTAGATAACTTTTTAGTTTTAATAATTCAATCATCATTAAGTAAACTGTTTTTCTTTGTTTTATTATTCTTTTTGGCAAAGGTTTTCAATCTGAAAAACAATAAATCAAAAACGAATAAATTTACCGTTCTTTTAGGAATTCTTCCTCTGGTTTCTGCTGTTATACTGCATTCGTTATCTTTTTTAGGTATTAAAACGACATTGCTATCACCTTATAACAAAGTTTTGGCTTTGAGTTCCATACTTCTCCTTTTTGCGAATCTGTTTGTTTTCTATATTTATGAATTGGTGCAAAAAACAAACTATGAAAACACACAGCTTCAACTTGAAATACAGCGAAGCGAAATCAGCACGGAATACTATGAATTGCTGTCAAAGGAATATGAAAATTCAAGAATTCTCATTCACGATATCAAAAACCATTTTCAGCATATTGCAGGCTTGACTATGGAAGGTCAACCGCAAGAGGTCATAGGCTATATTGATTCAATCAGCAAGGATTTCGGCTTAAAAGAGCGAATCAAATACAGCGGAAACGATCTTGTTGATGTAATAATTAACCGTTATGTAGCATATTGCAAAGATAACGATTTAATATTTGAAGTCGAAGCGTTATGCTCAAAACTTGAATTTATGGACAGAAGCGATGTTTCTTCGTTACTTGATAATCTGCTGACCAACGCAGTTGAAGCGGCTGAAAAATCAGAAAACAAAAGAATCCTGTTTTCGATATATAGGCAGGAAAACAGCTTTGTTATGACCGACCATATTTTCGTTAAGGTTGTCAACAGCTGCGACGGTAAGCCGAAAATCAAAAACGGTCTGCTTATGACAAGCAAAATCAATTCGCTGTATCACGGCTTCGGCACAAAAAGTGTAAGGCATGTTGTGAGCAAATATAACGGTGATTATAATTGGGAATATAATAAAAAAGACCGTGAGTTCATGACAACAGTTATTTTACAGACGTAGTGACTAATCTGTTTATATTCCGATGTATGTTGTGTTTACGATTTTTTAGGTTCGAATACAAAGATAAAAAGATGCAAGCATAAAAACTTGTATCTTTTTTACTTTTTACCCTATTGACACCGAGCAAAAACTGATATAAAATATTAACGAACATTTGTTTGTTGTAAAATTAAAATATTTTTGTTTTTCGTCATTTTTCAGGAAAAATTTTCGCGTTCTAATTCCATAATAAGTGAGGGCAAATATTTTTTAACTTTTTTGGAATCTTAGGAAAAATATATATGCTTTCATTCCATATAAGGTGAGTGGGTATTTTCTGAAGCAATAGTTTTTGAATAAAATGTAAATTATTGAATTATCAGGAAAAATTCATTCTGTTTCACTCCTTTATAAGTGGGAGGATAAAAATTCTTCGCAGTGAGGTGATGCAATTATATCGGACAACCCTAATATCAGTTACATAGTCAAACTCCAGAATCAGATAATAACGATTCCGCAGGACAGTCATCTTGCGTGGCTTCCGTTGTTTTACGCTCTACCCAAAGAGCTTGTAATAAAACGGATGGATTATCTGAACATTCCGAGAAATCCGTATGAAGTTCTTTACACTGATAAATACGATTATCTCATCAACGATGATGTGTTTCTTCAGCTCATCTGGGAATCGTATGCGTGGTCGGTGTGGCAGTTTATTCAGGTTCCCCGCCGTGACGGTTACGGTAATATCCCCGGCAAATGGACAGACTATTCGGGTGATTTTCCTTTGTGGCGGTTGTGCTTTGTGATTCAGAATTACTTCCGTAACAAATTCGAAAATGAAATGGAATGGAGTTTTCAGAAGCTTTATATGATGCCGAAAGAAACGCAAATCCCGTGGCTTACATATCAGCAGTTCAGTAATCTCATCGGCAATCTTACGGATATGATTGTTGAAGAACCGAACTGGCAACCAATGATTGATGAAATATGGAACAACCGTCAGATGGAAGATTACAGCGAACGTAAAAGTACATACAAAAGAGATTTCATCAACAAGTGGTACTGTTCGTGGGACAAAAAGAAAAGTCCGATTTTTCTTGATGAAGCAATCAAATCAGGCGAAGAAATCAGTGAAGAATTGCTTGTTCAGTTACCATCACCCCGTGATGATTTTGAAACAAGAATTCTTTCAAAACAAAAAGTCGAAGCATTCTTTGAAACGCTCAACGGAAAAGACAAACGGATTTTGCAGATGCGAATGGACGGATGCACACTCGAACAGATTGCAAAATTTGCGGGATACAAAACACCGAGTGCTGTTTACAAACGGATTCAAAAAATCGCAACGGCATACGAAGATTTTGTTTCAAAGAAGTACGGAGAATTTTTGGACATCCACTCAAAGAAAAAGAAGAAAAATAAAGAAGCTGACAAAGACAGTCACGATTGATTTCGTGGCTGTTTTTTGATGCCTGAAAGGAGGATTTCAGAAATAAGACAATAGAAATGTTTCAAACGACCAACGCATCATTTTGAGAAAATGCATAGGAAAACACGTTGCTTTTTACGGTTCTTGAACCGAGAAAAAATCACGAAAATCAGGCGATATCCGGCAGAAGGGAGGCAAAATGAAAACAGGATTAACAAAGCGTCAGAAAGATACTGTTATCTGCTTTAACGAAGAAAGTGACATCATTGATGTGCGGACACACAATACGGATTTGAGAAACAGACTTTTATTTAAACTTTTTTCGACGGTTATATCATTGTTATAACATACAATTTGTTTCCCTTGTTTTTGTGCAAAAGTGAGAAACTTTAATTTTCAGAAAAATTTTTGCGTAACATTTCGTGAATTTTGTCATATATATATGAAAGTTTTTTTGATCAAGTGAACTTTTTTCAAAAAAACAACTTTCAAAAACGGATAAAAGAGGGCGATTCCGATGGGTTAGTTATTTGACAATTAAAGTTCAAGATGTTAAAATGAAGGAGGAAAATATAGCTTGAGAAAAAACATTTTAGAATTTACTTTGGCTTTAAATGTTACTATATGCATTGTGTTTGCGTTCGGCATTTATGCAGGAGCGGCTGATGTTGCTATACCGACACCAAACGCTGTTCAACCCGAAGCTTTTACCATTGAAGAACTAAACATTGTTCCCAATTATGCAATACTTGAAGGACAAACGTTGCAAATGCAGGTTGAAGAATTTGAAGAATATGTTTGGTTGAGTTCAGTTGAGTGGGCATCAAGCAAACCCGACGTTATCTCTTGCACTAAAAGCGGTGAAATTAAAGGTTTGAAAGAAGGCAAAGCAACCATAACTGTTAAGGCGAAAGTCGGCAATGCAAGTGATTCAATAACTGTTTATTGTGCAAGAAAGTTAAGTAATTCCTGTTCTTCACGAATTTCTAACCCTTTTGCGTGGTCATGCCAAACGCCATCGTTTTTACATATCCAAACATTACACTTTAATATTTCCCCTTTTCTGATGACAGGTAAATTGGATGTTAAAGGTGTTTATGATTCATATTTTTATGTAGAATTTGAAAGAAGCGAAAAACAATTTAAAGGTTTTATACTTCAAAGCTGGATGCCAAACAATATTGCATCGTCAGAAGTGTTCAAACAGCTTTCAACATATGACCTTGACGCTTATGTTGGTATAAATAAAGACACTTACAAGGTAACAACAAATTATAAAGGTAACATAAAATGGACTGTGTCCGATACCCAAATAATTGATTTTGACAGCAGTACAGGAAAGGTGTTTTGCAAAGTTCCCGGCATTGCAACCATATCTGCAACTGCAGGTGATACAACATTAGTCTGCACAGTGCACTCAATTTATGTTTGGCCTCAAAAATGGACCGGAACCGCAAATGAAGAGACTTGTGTTTATAAAGCTAAAGGAACCGCATATCAAGAAACTTCCGCCAAACTTTTTATCGGAGACAAATTTACTGTTTCCGGTGATATGGGCAACGATGACGGTTGGGCTTACGGTGTAAGTGAAAGTGGTGCATGGGGATATATTCCGATAAATAAGATTTCCGTTAAGGGTACAATTTCACAGTACCGAAATTTAAAAACCACATTAAATGGAGTTAGGGTCCCTTGGATTTGGCCTGTCAGAGATACAAAAGATGGAGTTTCACAAAGTTCATCTGCCACATATGTTAGTTCACCTTACGGATGGAGAAATTTAGGTTCTTCGAGCATGCATAAGGGAATAGACATTACCACCGGTGTATCTGGTCAAATAAACGGTTATGATGTTGTTTCTACATGTGCAGGCAAAGTGGTATATATCGGAAATAATAAGAGCAGTGGATATGGTTACTGTTTATCAGTCAGGTCTGATGAAAAAGACCCGGTTACCGGTTTATATTATGTTGTAACATATATGCATCTTAAGACTCTTCCTATTGTTCGAATTAATGATTATGTATCTGCAAATCAAATTTTGGGTTATGTAGGAAATACCAGTTCAGATCCTAATATGGGATATCATCTGCATTTTGAAATTAACTGTAAAAATTCAACACTGAATGATGGCAGCGGAACAAGAAATTCATATGATAATCTCATCAATCCAATTTTTATTTTTGTTGACAACTGCGTAATAGGAACTACAAGTGATAAAAAAGCCGAAAAAATTGTAATTAACCAAACTTCGGATGCCGTGAGTAAATATCGTGGCGCATATTGGTACGGTGACAACACAGGAAAGGAGAATAATTAATGAAAAAATTTATAACTGTTTTAACAATCTGTATTTTGCTGTTTGGTTTGGCTTCGTGTGCTGAGAAAAAAGGTGCTGAACAAACGACAAAATTTCCATCTGTTTCTACATCTGTTGAAAACAGCACAGAAAAAAATGAAAACAAACCAACAGTACCTGTAACGAGCGGTCAGGAAAACATTTCAAATGATGTTGGTGGCGGTGATATATTACAGGATAAATATCGGGTAAGATATTATAGTATTACAGCAGAGTTCGCTAAATTGGCAGATCCTTTAGAAGTACGGACATGGGAAGAAAAAATATATGAGGTTTCTCCCAACGAAACAAATGAAATGGTTATGAAACGCTTCATTCAGGATTTCAATATTTCACGTGAAGATTTTGATAAAGCCAACCATGAGCTCGCCTTATCTTTTTCGCAAGAACTGCAGGAAGCACCTATGATGAACCCAAAAGACTACCTTAATCAGGAAATCTATGAGGTTTATAATGCAGATATCATTTATACATTTGATGACGAGATAATAAATGAGTATTATCTCAGCGGAGAATATCCTTTCTGTTATCAGGATGAATATGAAAATGCTGTTTTGTCGGGTGCGTACAAAACTCAGACAACAGATTTCTACTTTGATTATGACGACCATTCAACTGTAAAACTCAGAGGATACGAATATGTTGAAGATGAAACGAAGTTAACTGAAACTTCTGTTGATGTTCAGGTGGAATCATAGAATTATATAGATAAAAAACATATTAAAATTCTTATAACATTTGCAAAACAGTTTTAAAAATTAAATAAGTTTCATCAAACCGTTTCACTTTCAGTGAAGCGGTTTTCTTATACCCAAAATTGAAAGGAGATGTGAATATGAAATTTGTTAAAAACATATCAAAATAAATACCGAAAATAAGCGGATAAACCCGAAGGGCGCACTTCCATACATATCCTTGCGGAATGTATATGTGCGTAGCTCCGCTAATGAAAAATCAAAGATTTTAAACAAGGGTTTTACCCTTGCGCTGCGTTGCAGCTATCCCAATAAATTATCCCGTTGTTTCATCTGAAGCAACGGGATTTTTGTGTCCAAAAACAGAAAAGGAGATTTTATGAGTAAATCAAAAGAAGAATTAATTGAAGA
>JAZSDF010000003.1:0-5518 GCA_045531035.1 Acutalibacteraceae bacterium
ACACCTTTTGTCTGTTGACAAAAGGTGTTTTTTCTGGCGGAGAAGGGGAGACTCGAACTCCCGCGCCGGTTACCCGACCTACGCCCTTAGCAGGGGCGCCTCGTCACCAACTTGAGTACTTCTCCATTGGTAACTATATAATAATATATAATTAATAAAAGTGGCGGAGAGAGTGGGATTCGAACCCACGGTACCCGTAAGGGTACGACGGTTTTCAAGACCGTTCCGTTATGACCACTTCGGTATCTCTCCGTTTGTTGCTACGATATTCTATCACAACATTTTGAGTATGTCAATACATTTTTAAAAAATTCCGGTTTGCAGAGGTTGAAAGTTTGAATTTTAATAAAATCTTAAGTGTTTGCATACTTTTTTCTTAAAAAATCGGATGATATAATGACTATAAGGGTAAAAACCGTAAAATCTCGTATAAAACGAAAGGAGACGGAAATGAAAAGACTGTTATCTTTAATCCTTGCAGCGGTAATTGCTTTTTCAGTGTGTGCAGTTGCTTATGCCGAGGACGGTATAAAAACCTTTGAAGATAGAGGACTTGTGTTGGTTCTTGACGGAGATGGTGTGGCAATTGTGGGGACAACAGAGGATTATGATTGTTCAAGGGAAATTAAAAAGGTACACGGTAAGTATGATGTTGTTGCGATAGGCCCTGATGCATTTGCTAATCTCGGTATTACATGCAGAACTGTAATACCTGAAACAGTCAGAACAATAGGCGAAAATGCTTATATGGGTAACAATCCTGAGAAAGTTGTGATTTATCCGAATGTTGAAAGTATAGGCACAAACGCTTTCAAGGACTGCGAAATTGGCGAAACATGTTTTATGGGTACGGAAAAACAGTTTGAAAAAGTTGTAATCGGGGAGGGTAATGAGGCATTGTTTGCCAATGCAAGTTATCTGTCAAAACAGACTGTGGGCGAACAGATGAAAAAAGAAGCATTGAGCAGTTTTGGCGAAGCGTTCTTTCTTGCCATTGAGGCGATTGTACTTTATCCGATATATGTTCCTGCCTGCTTTTTTCTTCCAATTGCACTTCCTGCCGCAATTATCGGACCGGCGATAGCCGTAGTAAACTTTTTTAAGGTCTCGACAAAAAGTTTTGAAACCTTTTTCGGAAGTTTCAATGTCTGAACTTTTATAAATGCCACTAAAATATTGTGAATACAGTACGGTTTTATATCCTTTAATTTTTATATATCCTGCAAAAAAGCCGCCCTTTACGGACGGCATTTTTTGTTTTATTAATACATTTTTTTAAGATTACCTTTTTTCCATTCTTCATAAAAGGTTCTTATGCTTCCTGCCCACACATCTTTTCCTTTTGCAACCTTTTTTATAATCTTCTTGCATTCTTTCGGATAATCAAAAATTAAAAGGCAGGCAGTCCACGCAGAAACATATACATCCTCATGATTAAGCAGAATTTTCAGCATTTCTCTTCCACTTTCATCATTAATTAATATCTTGAAGTTTTTCATAAGAGTAGCGTGAGCTTTGTTGACTACCCTATGGTCGTCACCGTTTTTAAATCCGCTACCGTGAATTTTGCATGCTTCAATATATTTTTCAAGGCAGTTTTCCAACATTGTTGTCACTTCCATTTTGAAAGTTATTTATTGCTTACAGCCTCAAGAACTTCCTGCTTGAATTCGCCGTAAATTTTATATTTTTTTGAGAAAATAATGAGTGAGATAATCATCATTGCAGGAGGAACAATAAACATAAGGAATGAAATTGCACTCTGTGCCTGTGCAGTCTGAACGACCGCCTCGCCGTCATAGCCCGTAACAGTAAAGGTTGCATACATGATAATTGCCTGAATGGTATATGCCATTTTCTGAAGGAATCCTTTCATGGAGAATGTGAGGCTTTGATTTCTCTTGCCTGTTTTATATTCGCCGTAGTCAACGCAGTCTGCAAGCATAACTGTCTGGTTAACGAACATACTTCCTGTTCCGAGAGAGGTGAGGATGTAGCAGAAGCCGAGAAGGGTTACGTTGCCTTGAATGAGATATCCGACCATTGCCATTCCTATGTAACCTGCTGCCGCCATGCTGAGCGAAAGCTTGTAAATTGAACGGTTATTCATGAATTTTGAGCATACGGGAACAACGAGAATTGCAAGCACCGAACCGACAGTACCCATGAGATTGAACTTTGACTGAAGTGTAAGGTCGCCGAGAACGGATGTGAAATAATAGCTGCTGATACCCGATGTCATATAGAAGCCTGCGTTTGAAATCATTGCAAAAAGCATAAAGACAAGAAGCTGGTCGTTCTGCTTTATAACATTGATTGCACCTTTGAACGAGAATTTATCGTTATTGACAACAATTCTTCTTTCTTTCGTTGAAAGAACACTGATTGCGGCAAAGAATATAAGACCGAACGCCGTTATTATTGACCATTTTCCGAAGCCCTTGCTGAGTGTGTCGGATGTCATGGCATCAAGCTTACTGCCTGCGACACCGCCGAGATATGCAACTGCAATGGGAGTGAAGATTGAGATAATTCCCTGACCGAGACCTGAAAAAGCTCTTGCAATTGTTGAAACAAGGTTTCTGTCCTTTTCTTCGCTTGCGAATGACGGAACCATTGACCAGAATGGGATATCGGCAAGGGTGTTTGTCATTCCCCAGAGAACATAAAGAACGGCGGCATAAACATAAAGACCGACCGAGCCTGCCGCAAAACCGGGATTATTAAAAAGCAGACAAAGAACAACCGCATTTATTGTTGCACCCGTTATAATCCACGGACGGTATTTGCCCATTTTTGTTTTTGTGCGGTCAACTATCATGCCCATCATCGGGTCGTTGATGCCGTCCCAGAGTCTTGCAAGGGGAGTTATGATGAGAAGAAAAGCGGGACTGATGCCAAGCGCATTGGTCAGATAAATCGAAAGATAGGAATAGAACATTCCGTAGCTAAGGTCAAGACCTATCGCACCGACGCCGTAGCCGAGTTTTTCTTTGAGAGAAATTTTGTTGTCCATGATATTCCTCCGTTATGATTTATATTCAAATGTCTGCGGTGTTTCAAGTGCCTTAAGATATCTGCGACATTCTACCTTTGCCTTTTCAAGGTCGAGGTCAAGATAATTTCCGCACTCCTTCTTTGTGTTGCCGAAAACCTCGCCCTCATATGCGATGATATCAGCAAGGATTTTCTTTGTTACCTCAAGGATTTTTTCATTGTCCGCATTTCTGACAAGAAGATAGAATCCCGTTCTGCAGCCCATGGGTCCGAAATAGATAACATCGTCTTTTATCTCGGAATTTCTGACGAAGGTTGCAAACATATGCTCGAGCGTATGTGCGGTTGTTGTGTCCATGAAATCGCCGCCGTTGGGGATTCTTGTTCTCATGTCGTATGTGGTGATGTCTCCGTCAATGCGTGAAACATAGATGCCTTCCGTGAGAAGGTCGTGGTCAACTGTGAAGCTTGTTATTCTGTTCATGTTTCTTTTCCTTTCTACGTCTGATTATTGAAACGATAAATGTGAATATCGGTAAAATGTATAAGTATCCTGCAAGGAGAAGTGATGCCGTCGGTGCGCCTGCGGAAGCGAGAGGAACTGCACCCGCTATCGACCACGGAACAAGAGGTGATATAACAACCGCCGAATTTTCGAGGTCAATTGCCGCCTTATCAGGATTCTTTTCATTACCTTCGCAAAGCTGATGCGTGAGAATTATTGCAAGGGTCTGATTGCACGAGATAAGCGAAGTAAAAATCGACGTTATCATCGTTGCACCGAAAGGCGTTGTTTTTTTGCTCAGAAGCTCTGTTTTTTCTTTGAGTGAATGGAGAAGTCCCGTTGCCGAGAATATTCCCGAATATGCCGACGAAAGGCAGACTATCGCCGCCGACTTGAGCATTGAAACAAGTCCGCCGCCGTCAATCATGTGCTTGATTTCAGCAGTTTCCGCTTCATATCCGAGTATCATTATTTTCAGAAATTCAAGTATTTCAACGCCCTGAACGGTAATTCCGACAACAAGTGCGGAAACGATGCTTGCAAGCATTGCATACCGTACCTTGACCCTCAGAAGCGAAAGAACAAGTATCACAACCGCAGGGATAACAGAAGTCCAATGCATATTGAATTCCGATGAAAACATCGTTGATAAATCAGGAATTTCGCCGCTGTCACCTGCCGAAAATCCGAGGATTATATACATTATACAAGTCAGTATGAACGGCACGAATGCGGTGCGGAACATATTTTTTATGTTGGTGAAAATATCGGTTTTCGTAAGCTCGGAAACAAGTAATGCGCTTGTTGAAACAGGGGAGCAGCGGTCGCCGAAAAGAACGCCAGAAAGCATTGCGCCGCCTGCAATGACGGGGTTTATGTTCATTGAATATGCCATCGTCATGCAGATAACACCGATTGTTGCGGCAGAGCCGAAGGATGTTCCCATAAGGAACGAAACACCGCAGCAGAGCAGAAATGTCATCAGCACAAAAACGTTGGGATTTATGAGCTTAACTGCCGATGAAATGATGAACGGAATTGTTCCGCTTGCACGCCATGAAGCGGTGAGCATCCCGACAATGAGAAAAACAATCAGAACATTTTTTGCGGTTTTAACTCCGTCAAAAATCATTTTTAATATTGACTTGAAAGAGTGCTTTTTGATTAATGCATAGGCGGAGAAAATAATCAGCCCCGCCGTGAGTGCATAAAGCACTGAAGCGTCAAATATAACGCAGATTAACAAAACGGCGCAAAACAGCGCCAGAGTAAGAATTTCCAATCAATCACCCGATTAATTATTTGAAATGTAGATTTAATGTAAATAATTATACAATAATGTTCTGCCGTTTTCAATATATTCTGTATAAATCCGCAATTTACGACCCAATATGTATATTGTTACTAAAAAACAATGGAAAAATTTTATATATTTTCTTAAAAAGATATGGAAATTTGTTTTTCTATCTGTTATAATTTGTAATGGTTAAGTCTGTAATTGTGGATTTGACCAATTAAATATGTTTATTATTTTATATGGAGGTAGATTCCAATGGCTTACAAGTATGTTTATTTGTTCTCCGAAGGCGATGCTACAATGCGTAACACCCTCGGTGGCAAAGGCGCAAACCTTGCAGAAATGACAAAGATCGGTCTTCCCGTTCCTCAGGGCTTCACAATTTCAACTGAAGCTTGCACAAAGTACTATGAAGACGGCAAGAAGATCAACGATGAAATCCAGGCTCAGATCATGGAATACATCGTTAAGATGGAAGAAATCACAGGCAAAAAGTTCGGCGATAAGGAAAATCCCCTTCTCGTTTCAGTTCGTTCAGGTGCTCGTGCATCAATGCCCGGCATGATGGACACAATCCTCAACCTCGGTCTCAATGAAGAAGTTGTTGAAGCAATCTCCGCTAAGAGCGGCAACCCCCGTTGGGCTTGGGACTGCTACAGAAGATTCATTCAGATGTATTCCGACGTTGTTATGGAAGTTGGTAAGAAGTACTTTGAAGA
>JAZSDF010000040.1:0-16752 GCA_045531035.1 Acutalibacteraceae bacterium
AGAAAGCAAAGGATGTTATTTTTTACGGCACGGACGGCAAAAAAATCAAGCTTGAACGCAGAAGCGAATACGGAAGCGGCACTTACATGACGGATTTCGAAGGAATCATAAACAACCTCGAAAGAAGATACAGAGAAACCACAAGCGAATGGTCAAGAAACGAAATTGAAGGATATATGTCCACGGTAAAATGCCCCGAATGCGGCGGCGCAAGACTGAAAAAAGAATCTCTCGGCGTTACCGTAGGCAACATTAACATCAACGATTTTTCAAATAAATCCATCGGCGAAGAAATTGATTTTCTCAACAACTTAAAGCTTCGCGAACGCGATGAAATGATAGGCAGTCAGATTATCAAAGAAATCAAAGGCAGACTTGAATTCCTTTCAAGTGTCGGTCTTGATTATCTTTCTCTTGCAAGACCCTCGGCAACCCTTTCGGGCGGCGAGGCACAGAGAATCCGCCTTGCAACCCAAATCGGTTCGTCACTCATGGGTGTTCTTTATATTCTCGACGAACCGAGCATCGGACTTCACCAGCGCGACAACGCAAAGCTTCTTAACACTCTTCGCCATCTCCGAGATATCGGCAATACCCTTATCGTTGTTGAGCACGATGAAGAAACCATGGAAGCGGCGGATTATATAGTTGACGTCGGACCGGGCGCAGGCATTCACGGCGGCGAAATCGTCTGCTGCGGAAGTGTTGACGACATCAAGAATTGCGAAAATTCCGTTACGGGTCAGTATTTAAGCAAAAAGAAGTTTATCCCCGTTCCCGAAAAACGCAGAGAAGGAAACGGCAAATCGCTCGTTGTTTACGGTGCAAAAGAAAACAACCTTAAAAATATTGACGTCGAATTCCCTCTCGGAAAGTTTATCAGTGTAACGGGTGTTTCGGGCTCAGGCAAGTCATCGCTCGTCAACGAAATCCTCAAAAAATATCTTGTAACAAACCTTAACGGCGCTAAAAAAGTTCCCGGTGACCACGACAAAATCACGGGAACGGAATATCTTGATAAGGTTATCGACATTGACCAGTCACCAATCGGCAGAACTCCCCGTTCAAACCCCGCAACCTATACGGGTGTTTTCAACGATATCAGAGAGCTTTTCGCTTCAACGGTTGATTCAAAGAAAAAAGGCTACAAGGCAAACCGTTTTTCTTTCAACGTCAAAGGCGGACGATGTGAAGCCTGCCAGGGCGACGGTATTGTAAAAATAGAAATGCATTTCATGAGCGATATTTATGTCCCTTGCGAAGTTTGTAAGGGCAAGAGATACAACAGAGAAACTCTTGAAGTGCATTACAAAGGCAAAACCATTGCGGATATTCTTGACATGACGGTTGAAGAAGGCATGAATTTCTTTGAAAGCATACCAAAAATTCACCGAAAAATCAAAACCCTTTATGATGTAGGTCTGGGATACATCAAAATTGGTCAGCCTGCAACAACTCTTTCGGGCGGTGAAGCGCAAAGAGTAAAGCTTGCAACAGAGCTTGCAAGGCAGTCAACGGGCAAAACCGTTTATATCCTTGATGAACCCACAACGGGTCTTCACACAGCCGATGTTCACAGACTGATTGATGTTTTGCAGAAATTTGTTGACAAGGGCAACACGGTTATCGTTATTGAGCATAATCTCGATGTTATAAAGGTTGCCGACCATATTATTGACCTCGGACCCGAGGGCGGCAACGGCGGCGGCAAAATCGTTGCACAAGGCACTCCCGAAGAGGTTGCAAAATGTAAGAAATCATATACGGGTATGTATTTGAAAGAGGTGCTGAAATAACAAAATCCGCTATGCGATTGCATAGCGAATTTTGTTTATGAAAAGATTGAAAAAATTGAAGCAAAGAGATTCTTAAAAAACTGAATTATTTTTTCAAAGAAGTTCAATTCTTTTTCTTCCTCTTCGGGGGTTACCGTAATTTTCATCCATTTATAGCTTTCTGAGTTATCGGCATCAAATGATGTAGCATCGGCGCCGTCTACGCTTGTGCTTGCGGTTACATCAGCATTATCACCGAACTCAAGATTACCGTTCAGGAATTTATAACAAGCATCGTTTGAAATAAGAGTGAGTGTTCCGTTGCCTGCAAAATTATGCGGGCAGTCGCCTCCCATGGCATAACCTGAATCTACAACAATTGAATTTTCGCCCTCAAGAACTATATTTGCATAACCCATGTTGCGAAGCATATATTTAAGATTTGCGTTTCTCAAGGTGAGCGTATTGGTGTTTTTGTCATAGTGAATATTCCAGTCTGCAGTTGACGAACAATCTTTGATATTGCCGTCAACAACGGTGAAATATCCGCCATCTTCATTTTGAATCGGATTATAAACACTTGTTCCGGAATTCAGATAGATTGCAGAATAGCTAACCTCTTCTCCGTTAATATAAAAGCTTCTTGCCGCCGAGAATCCGACAGGCATTGCAACGGGTTCACCATTAACCGTAAGCAAACCAAAAGAGCAAGCGCCGTTTTTTTCAACAGTCCATTTACAGATTACTTCTGATGTTACATTACTGTTTTCAACATCAAGATATACACTGCTTATGCCGTAATTGCTGCCGTTGGGGAAATAATGCGGATCTTCCGACCAATCATTGATATTAATATTTACCGTGCTGTTTTTAATATTTGTATCATTGGAATAGATACCGCACATTGAATTGCACGAGGTTCCTTTAATTTCAACATCGGAATTGATAATATCTGCAACGCCTTCGTTATAACTTATATAAATTCCGCACGAAATATAGACATTGTCAAAATTTATATCAACATCCGAATTGTTAATTTCGACTTCTCCGGCGGAAAAGACATAAGCTCTTACGCCGCTGTCTTTAACGGACACATTAATCTGAGTATCCTTAATTGTAACTTTGCCGTAAGCATAAATCAGACGGGTATCATTATAAATATAATCATCGATTGTAAGACTGCCGTCACCGTAAACAGTTATATCAGAATCCCTGTTATAAGCAAATATTCCGTATGTTCCCTGCGGTGAGGTATTCAGGAAATCTATTTTGTTCTCTCCGATAAGCTTTACATTCAGGTCAGAAGAAGACTCAATGGCTGATGCATGTGTTAAATTATTATATTCACCATATACATCATAAACAGTAAAGATTTCTGCGTCCTTAAGAGTAACGGTATTCGTTACGACATCATAAGCAATGTTATAAAATCTTTCGCTGCCTTTAACAAGCTCATGATTACGGGTAATGCGCCAATATCCGCTTTCATTAAAAGTAACACCGCAGATTTTAACAGAATTGCCGCTGTCATCCGCACTTACCGCAACCGAAAACGAACAGAAAATAAGTACGAATGCCATAATAACAGAAAATGAACGAAGCAATGTTTTTTTCATAATTTGTCCTCCCTTATTTTACAGATTGTTTGCATTGCCCATTAATTGTAGCAAAAAAGGTATTGATTTTCAATCAACTCTGATTTACATTCGCAAAAAACAAATGTAAAGTTCAGTTTACATTTTACAAAATCAGCGTCTCTTGTTGCAAATTCATCAACAAAAAAGAATATGATTTTTATTCATGTAACCCCCTTTTTCTTCGTAATTATATCACATTTTGAGATATCAGTCAATATCTTGTTTTGAGATTTATATAATAGTAATATTAAGGAGGGGGTTTTATGAGATTAAAAGATATCAGAGAAGATAAAGATATTACGCAAAAAACTCTTTCCGAATATCTGAATATAAAGCAAAACACATATTCACAGTATGAAACAGGGCAAAGACAGATTCCAATAGAAACGCTTATTAAACTGGCAGTTTATTTTGATACATCAACTGATTATATTCTGGGATTAACAGATAATCCCGAAAAGTATCCCGATAACAAATAAAAGGACACAGCCGTTTGACTGTGTCCTTGATTTTTACTGTAAATTACTGCTCAACTGCGTAAACGCTGACCTTCTTGCGGTCCTTGCCCATACGCTCGAACTTAACTGTACCGTCAATAAGTGCGAAGAGAGTATCGTCTGAACCCTTGCCAACATTGTTGCCGGGATGGATGTGAGTACCTCTCTGTCTTACAAGGATGTTACCTGCAAGAACGAACTGACCGTCAGCTCTCTTTGCGCCGAGTCTCTTTGATTCTGAGTCACGGCCGTTACGGGTTGAACCCATACCTTTCTTATGAGCGAAAAGCTGAATGTTTATCTTAAGCATTCTTTACACCTCCGTAGATAATTTTAATGTTGTCGGGATACTGCTTTGAAAGCTCCGTTAAATGAAGCTCGAGTCCCTTAAGAACCGTTTCGGTTCTTTCGCAAGGTTCTTTAACCGTTAATGACATTGCGCCGTTATCTGCTGATGCATCGGCTTTTGCACCGATGATTTCGGTTATCGTGTTCGCCGCCATAAATGCCGCCGAAGAAACCGAAGCGCAGACAATATCTTCACCGATATCGGCAAAATCCGCATGTCCTCTGATTTCAAACCCCGCAAGCTGTCTGTTACCGACTAAGAACTTGACCCTTATCATGGGGAAAGCACTTATGCGTTGATAGCAGAGATTTCAACCTTAGTGTAAGGCTGTCTGTGACCCATCTTTCTCTTGGAGTTCTTCTTGGGCTTGTAGGTCATAACGATAACTTTCTTTGCCTTACCGTTCTTGACAATCTTTGCGGAAACGCTTGCTCCTGCAACATAGGGAGCGCCAACGGTGATACCGTCATCGGTTCCGACAGCGATAACCTTATCAAAGGTGTATTCGCTTGCTTCTTCTGCGTCAAGCTTTTCGATGTAGATAACATCGCCGGCTTCAACCTTGTACTGCTTGCCGCCTGTTTCAATAATTGCGTACATCGGAATTCATTCCTTTTCTTTAAGACTCGCTATTCTCGTAACACTTATAAGTGGGCTACCTGAGGCACAGGAAACCTGTTTTTGGGCATAACTCACCCGCCCCGAATATGCGGCATGAAAGATTATAGCACAACATTCAAGTGTTGTCAAATCTTTTTTGTTATTTTTTTGAAAAAATCAGTTTTTGTCAACGGGCTCATAATTTGCTTGCTGATACTCTGTGTTTTCGGGTTCCTCGGGAATAACAAGAGCAACAATGAGATAGATAATAATCGGGCAACCGATTACAAATATCGAAAGAAGAACATAGATAATTCTGAGGATAGTTGCATCAATGCCAAAATATTTTGCAAATCCGCCGAGCACTCCGAAAATCTTTCTGTCAGTTTTGCTTCTGTAAAGTTTTCTTTCCATAATTCTTTCTCCTTATCTGTTCTGAATATCTGCAGCTGTGAGAGTGTTTCTCATAAGCATTGCAATTGTCATGGGGCCTACTCCGCCGGGTACGGGTGTTATAAATGAAGCTTTTTCTTTAACCTCATCAAAATCAACATCACCGCAAAGCTTGCCGTTTTCATCTCTGTCCATGCCGACGTCAAGAACGATTGCACCTTCCTTTACCATATCGGCTTTAACGAATTTCGCAATACCGACAGCGGCAACAAGGATATCTGCCTGCTTTGTTATTTCGGCAAGGTTAACTGTCTTTGAATGGCATATTGAAACGGTTGCGTTTCTTGCAAGCATAAGCATTGCCATGGGCTTGCCGACGATATCGCTTCTGCCGATAATAACACAATGCTTGCCTGTGGGGTCTATGTTTTCATATTCGAGGAGCTTTACCATGCCCATGGGAGTGCAGGGCACAAGCTCGCCGTTGCCGATTGAAAGCCTGCCCACATTTTCGGGGTGGAAGCAGTCAACATCCTTTTCGGGAAGTATTCTTTCAAGCACGGCATTTTTATCAATATGTTTGGGAACGGGAAGCTGACAGAGTATTCCGTTAACCTCTTTATCTGCATTGAGTTTATCAATAAGCTCAAGCAATTCCTCGGTTGTTGTTTCCTCGGGAAGAGCATATTCAAGCGAGCGCATACCCGTTCTTTCGCAAGCGGCTTTTTTATTATTGACATAAATACGGCTTGCGGGGTCACTGCCCACAATGATAACCGCAAGAGTGGGTAAAACACCTTTCTCTTTAAGCACGGCAACCTGCTCTGCTATTTTATCGAGGTTATATTCTCTGACGGCTTTACCGTCAAAAATCTTTGCCATCGGACTCACTCCTCCTCATTTATTACATTATTGTTTATAACTGCGGGTTCTTCGGTTGTTTCTTCTTTCTCGGCGTTCTTTTTAGCCTCAGCCTCTTTTTTCAGTTCTTCTTCGAGGAAGAAATCTACACCGTCGATGGGTTTGGGATTTTTTGTGAACTTTATTAAAAGAATGACAAGAAGAATGGCACAGACTATTGCAATCGCTAATGAAAGTGCCTGAGAAACACGGATTGTTGTACCTGCGATATAGAGGCTGTCCGTTCTGAGACCTTCAACAACCGTTCTTTCAACACCGTACCAGATGCCGTAACAAAGAGCAATCTGTCCGCTGAATTTTCTCGCTTTGCGGCAAATAATATAGAGAACGAGCACACCCAGAAGGCACCATATTGATTCATAGAGGAAGGTAGGATGAACAAATTTGTCAGGGTCAACATAGAACCCTTTTTCAGCATGGAGTGTCTGATTTCTGATTATATCCGAAGCGATTTTTTCGCTCCACATACCCCAAGGCATTTCGGTGTTGATACCGAAAGCTTCCTGATTGGTGAAGTTACCCCATCTGCCGATACCCTGACCGATGAGAAGGCTCATGGATGCAATATCGAAAAGATTCCAGAAATTCATCTTTCTGACCTTACACACAACATATGCGGCAAGCACACCGCCGATAATTCCGCCGTAGATCGCAAGACCGCCGTTCCAAATCTGCGGAATTTCGGAGAGATGTTCACCGTAGTAATCCCATTTTGAGAAAACATAGTAAAGCCTTGCGCCGACGATACCCGCGAGAGTTCCGTAAATGAGAACATCGACCATTTTATCAAGGCTCATTTTCCATTTGTAAGCCATTCTGCCACCGAAAAGAACGGCAAGCAAAAATCCGAATGCAATTATCGCACCGTAAAATTTAATATTAACATCAATTCCGAAAACCGAAAAATCGGCAAGTGTACTCGGTACGCTGAAACCTCTTTCGATTCCTTTGAAATATACAACAGTATAATCGGACATTATTTCACTTCCTTATTCAATAGGGCTGATAACAGAAACTGCCGAAGCTTTTTCCTTAAGAACAGCAAGTCTTTCCTGTGCTTTTTCGACGGTTATATTTTTGCATGCTTCAAGCTCTGCAAAAGGTTCGTAACCGTTAAAATAAAGATTCATCATTAGATTTGCTGTGTCATCAATATCGTTATATCCCATAACCATTCTGCCGTAGGTTTTACGCTTTGCTCTTTCAAAAGCGGCAGGGTCAATACCCTCTTTCTGAATTCTTTTTATCTCCGAACGGAGAATTGAAACTGTTTTATCGGGGTCGGAACTTGTTCCGCCCATCATGACGCACGAAAAACCGAAGCCGTTGAAAAGCTCCGTTCCGAAGCCGAGGTCGATGAGTTCTTCATCGAGAAGCTTCTTATAAAGCGGAGAGGATTTGCCCGCAATCGCTTCAAGCATAATCTGTGATGCAAGCTCATCTTCAAGAGAAAGAAGAGGTTCGGAGATATCCTCTTTGTAGCCGAGAAGGAACTGCTTACAGGCAACGGAAAGCTTCTGTTCAACATAATCCTTTACGGGCTTTGCGCTTTCCTTTTCAAATTTTCTTTCGATTTTCTTGCCGTCGGTTTCCTTGATGTTTTTCTCAACAATCTCAAAAACCTTCTCGGGTTCTATTGCACCCACAACGCAAAGCACCATGTTTGCGGGATTATAGAAATTCTTGTAAAGTCTGTAGAGCAAATCAGAATCAATCTGAGCAATCGACTCCTGAGTGCCTGCAATATCTATTCTTACGGGATGTTTTGAATAAAGTGCCTTGAGGAGATTAAACATAACCTGCCAGTCGGGTAAATCCTGATACATTCTGATTTCCTGACCGATAATCCCCTGCTCTTTTTCAACTGTTTCCTGAGTGAAATAGGGATTCTGAACAAAATCAAGAAGAATTTCAAGTGATTCTTCAATTTGGTCGGAGCCTTTGAAAAGATACGCCGTTTTTTCAAAACTTGTGTAGGCATTTGCACTTGCGCCCGTTTTTGCAAAACGCTCAAAAGCGTTAAGGTCTTCGCTTTCGAAAAGCTTGTGTTCAAGGAAATGAGCTGTACCTTCGGGAATTGTTTCAAAATCACCCGACTCATTCTGCACGGCAGTATCAATCGAACCGTATTTCACACCGAAAACGGCATAAGCGGAGTTATAACCTTTTTTGGGCATAACTCTGATTTCAAGTCCCGAAGGATGAACGGCACAAAAGACGGTTTCGCCGAGCTTTTCATTTGTAAGCTGCTTAATCTTCATTTTCTGCCTCCTCCTGAGCCTTGAGCATAAATATCGTATCTATCGAGAGCTTCTTTGCCGCTTCGCAAACCTGCTCCATCGTAACATTTCCAACACCGTCTGCAACGCTTTCGGGAGTTGCAATATCCTCTTCAAGCACCTGCGAAGCATACCATGCACAGATACTCTCCGGAGTGGTAAAGTTACATTTTTCCCTGAGTGAACGCTTTGAGGATTCAAGAACCTCAGGGTCAGTCTTTCCGTTTCTCAAATCAGAAAGCTGGCTTAATATTTCGGCGGAAACCTTCTTTTCCTTATCTGTATCAATACCGCCCTCAACAAGCACTATGCCCTTGCTTGAAATGAGTTTTGACCAGCAATAATAAGCAAGACTGAGCTTTTCGCGGACATTGACAAAGAGCTTTGAATAGGTGCCCATACCGAAAATATCGTTCATGACGGTTATGGCATGGATATTGTCCCTGCTGTTTTCCATACCTGCTCTGAATCCGATAACAAGCTTGCCCTGATTCACTGGATAAGTTTCTTCATATCTGTTGAAGTGCCTGCCTCTTTTAATAAACACAGTTTCGGGCTTTACCGGATTGCGCTCGATTTTTGCAAATTTCTTTGTAAAAATATCTGCGATTTTATCCGAAGCACTTCCCACAACCGTAATCTGAAAAACGGCAGATGACAGCATATTCTTCCATGCGGAATAAACATCCGTCATTTTAACGTTCTGAATTTCTTCGATAGTGCCGTATTTTTCCTTGCCGTACGCCTCGTTTGCACACATATATTCAATGCACTTATTGAAAGCATAGGTTCGTTTATCGTTGAGTTCTTCTTCGATTCGCTGAATGAGAAGTCTTTTTTCGGCATTGAGATTATCGGCACCGAAGCTTCCGTTTTTGCAGTTGGGAGAGAAAATCATGCCTGCAAGAAGCTCTGCGCACTGCTCTGCAATGCTTTCTTCCGTTAATGCAAAACGGTCGTCAAGGCAGGTAAGCGAAAGAGAAAGAACCTGTGATTCGCCGATTTTGGATACTCCCGCAGAAAGACTTGCGCCGTAAAGCTCATCAAGCTTTCCGTTAAGAAGCGAAAAATCGGGATATTCCTTGCACGAACGCTTGAGAAGATATATAAGCAGTGAATTTGCCGCCATTTTTTCATCCATGGGCAACGCCATGGAAACCGATATTCTTCCCGTTTTAAAACTGTCTGTTTCAACCGAAACAAAACGCACCTGCTCAGCTAAAGTTTTGACCTGAGGCATTGTGTCACTTCCTAATTTTTTTATTTATTATTCCTCATAATCAGATGTCACATACCGCAACATCTTCATAAGTTTCTCTTCTGACAATAATTCTTGCTTCGCCGTCATTAATCATAACAACGGGAGGTCTCGGAATTCTGTTGTAATTTGACGCCATTGAGTAGTTATATGCACCCGTTGAAAGAACTGCAAGAACATCGCCCGGCTGAACCTTCTGAAGCTTTGTGTTCTCCTGAATAAGGTCGCCGCTTTCACAGCATTTACCCGCAATTGTTACAATCTCTGTTCTTTCTTCGGTCGCCTTATTGGCACAGACTGCTTCATAATCCGATTTATAAAGCGCATATCTCGGATTATCCGCCATACCGCCGTCAACGGAAACATAGGTGCGTATATCGGGAATTTCCTTGACCGCACCGACGGTATAAAGAGTTATACCTGCTGCACCAACGATTGACCTGCCCGGTTCGATATGAATAAACGGAACCTTGAGTCCGAGTTTTTCGCACCATTCATGAACTGTTTTTGAGACTGACTTCATGTAGTCGCCGAAAGGCTTTGGATTATCGTTTTCGAGATATTTGATTCCGAAGCCGCCGCCGAGATTGAGTTCTTCAAGCTCAATTCCCGTCTGTGATTTAACTTCTGCAAAAAGCTCAAGCATAACCTTTGCGGCAAGCTCAAACGGGTCGATATCAAATATCTGCGAGCCGATGTGGCAATGCAGACCGCAAAGCTTGATATTTGACATCTCAAGTGCGGTTTTGACAGCTTCCATAGCTTCACCTGTTTCGAGAGCAAAACCGAATTTCGAATCAATCTGTCCCGTCTTGACAAAATCATGTGTATGAGCGTCAATTCCGGGCTTGATTCTGAACATAATTCCGACGGTTTTTCCGTGTTTTGCTGCGATGGAGTTGAGAGTTTCAAGCTCGGTTATATTATCAACGATAATTCTGCCGACACCGTTTTCAACCGCCGTTTCAAGCTCGGCATAGGTTTTATTGTTGCCGTGAAAAGCAATTTTCTCTGCAGGAAAATTCACCGACAAAGCAGCATAAAGTTCGCCGCCTGAAACAACATCAACGCCGATGCCCTCCGAATCGCATATGCGGTACATTTCCTTGCAGCTGAAAGCCTTGCTTGCATAATGCACCAGACCCTTGCCGCCGTAATTTTTATCTATTGATTTTCTGAACTCTCTGATGTTTTTTCTGATTTCGTTTTCATCGTAAACATAAACGGGAGTTCCGAATTCCTTTGATATTTCAACGGTATCGCAGCCGCCGACGGTCAGATGACCCTTCTCGTTGACTGAGATACAATCCGAAACAAACATTTTTATTCCTCCGTTCAGACGGCTGACTGAATAACCGCCTTCATTTCTTCAACACCCGTACCTTTGATTGCCGAAAACTCGATGCACTTTATATCGGCATAATCGGCAAGCTCGGTTTCAAGAGCTTCTCTTCTCTTTTCGGTTTCCGTTTTGTTGAGCTTATCGCATTTCGTTAGAGCGATAACAAAGGGTATGCCCGTTTCTTTCAGAAAGTTAAGCATTATCATGTCATCGGCAGACGGTGAATGGCGCATATCGATAAGCTGAATTACAAGCGCAATATTTCTGCCGGATTGGAAATAGCCTTCCATAAGCTCTGCCCATCTCTTTTTTTCAGCCTGTTCACGTTTTGCATAGCCGTAACCCGGAAGGTCAACGAAATAAACGCCGTCACCCTTGAAAAAATTGACCGTTATCGTTTTACCCGGCACCGAGCTGACTCTTGCAAGATTTTTTCTGTTGAAAAGCTTATTTATCAGCGACGATTTGCCTACGTTTGAACGTCCCGAAAAAACTATTTCTGCTTCTTTTGAAGGCGGAAGCTGTTTTGATGTGCCATAAGCTGCCGCAAATTCTGTTTTATCAAATCTCATGACTTTGTCCTTTACTGTGCAATTGATGCACGGGAAGATTTTGCAACCTCAACGGGTTTTACCGTCTTATTTTTTGACTTGCCCTCTTTTTCAAGAGCAATTTCCCATACTTCCTCAACCGATTTTACAGGCTCAAAGGTTATCTTTTCCTTTACTTTTTCATCAACCTCATCAAGGTCGGAAATATTATCATACGGGATAACAACGGTATTTATACCCGCTCTGTAAGCCGCCATTGATTTTTCCTTAAGTCCGCCGATGGGAAGAACTCTGCCTCGGAGTGTGATTTCACCCGTCATCGCAACATCCTTGCGGACTTTTCTGCCCGTAAGTGCGGAAACAAGGGAGGTTGCGATTGTTACACCCGCAGAGGGTCCGTCCTTGGGAGTTGCTCCCTCGGGAACATGAATATGAATATCGTTTTCTTTATAGAAATTAACATTCAGCGGAAGTGTATCTGCCTTTGAACGTATGTAGCTGACAGCCGCCTTTGCACTTTCCTGCATAACGTCGCCGAGCGAACCGGTAAGCTCAAGCTTGCCGCTGCCTTTGAGAACAGCCGTTTCGATTTCAAGCATATCACCGCCCACGCTTGTCCATGCAAGACCGTTTACAACACCGATTTCGTTTTCTTTTATCATTGCATCGGCTTTGTAACGGCGGGTGCCGAGATATTCTTCAACATCCTCGGGTTTAACAGAAATCTTCTCCGTGCCGTTTTCAACAACGTCCATTGCGGCCTTTCTGCAAATTGCGGCAATTTTCTGTTCAAGCGCTCTGACACCTGCTTCACGGGTATAACCTTCAATAATAAGCCTTAAAGCTTTGTCCGTTATTTTCAGCTTGCTTGCAGTCAAACCATGGCGTTTTATCTGTTTGGGAATAAGATGCTTCTTTGCAATATGGAATTTTTCTTCACTTGTGTAGCTTCCGAGCTCGATGATTTCCATTCTGTCACGCAAGGGGTCGGGAATATTTGCCTCAACATTTGCCGTTGTTATGAACATTACCCTGCTCAAATCGAACGGAAGCTCAATATAGTGGTCTCTGAAGGTTGAATTCTGTTCGGGATCAAGGACTTCAAGGAGTGCTGAAGTGGGGTCACCCTTATAATCCGACGAAAGCTTATCAACCTCGTCAAGAAGAACAAGAGGATTGCTTGAACCCGCCTGCTGCATAGCGGCAATAATTCTTCCCGGCATTGAACCGATATATGTTTTTCTGTGACCTCTTATTTCAGCTTCGTCCTTGACACCGCCGAGAGAAATTCTCACATAATCTCTGCCCGTTGCACTTGCAATCGAGCGTGCGATTGATGTTTTGCCGACTCCCGGAGGACCCGCAAGGCAGATAATCTGTCCCTTGATATCGGGAGCAAGAACTCTTACCGAGAGATATTCAAGTATTCTCTTTTTAATTTTATCGAGACCGTAGTGGTCGTTTTCAAGGATTTTACGGGATTTGGCGATATCGGTATTCTCTTCCTTCATGATATCCCACGGAAGAGAAAGACAGGTTTCGATATAGTTTCTGCTTACCGCCGCTTCAGGTGAATGTGAAGAATATTTTTCAAGTCTGTCACATTCCTTGAAAAGCTTTTCCTTCACTTCGTCGGAAGCTTTGAGGTTGAATATTGCTTCTCTGAACGAGCTGAGTTCTTCTTCATGCGAAGCACCGTTGCCGAGTTCTTCTGAAATAACCTTCATCTGTTCTCGAAGATAATATTCGCGCTGATTCTTATCAATCTGCTCCTGAACCTTGTCGTTGATATCCGCTTCAAGAGTGAGAAGATTGCTTTCGCTTGCAAGAAGAACGCACATTTCTTCAAGTCGTCTGACAGGGTTTATGGTTGAGAGAATTGTCTGTCTGTCCTCATATTCAAGCATGATATTTCCTGCGATATAATCGGCAAGCTGACCCGCATCATCCTTTTGCATAACGCCTGTCATAACATCTGCGGGCATCTGAGGTGCGCAGTCCGAATAATCAGCAAAAACATCCTTCGTATGTCGAACAAGAGCCTTTGCGTAATCAATATCCTCTGTTCTGACAGCCTGCTCTTCAATCGGGAATATCATCGCCTTAAGATGATTTTTTCCCGCTCCGACACCCTCAACAAGTCTTGCTCTGTAAAGACCTTCAACGGCAACTCTGACATTGCCGCTCTTTCCGGGAAGCTTCAGAACCTGCTTGACATTTGCAACAACTCCGATTTCATAAAGCTCGCTGTATTCGGGGTCGTCAACGGAAATATCCTTCTGAGTTACAAGGAAGATTTCCTGATCTGTATCCATAGCCTTACGGAGCGCATTAATGGACTTTTCCCTGCCAACATCAAAATGAATGAACATATCGGGAAAAACAACAAGTCCGCGAAGTGCAACCGCAGGCATTATTCTTATTTTTTCGTCTCTGGTCATATTTATCTCCTTCTGGGTATCTGCTGCATTAAGCTATAATTATACTATCTTAGCATAATATTATATATTATTATAATCAAATCGTCAACACGATATAGAGATAAATAATTATGAAACTGAAAATAAAATGTAAACAAAAAGCGGTCTGCCGAAGCAGACCGCCAAATGTTATCAGAATATCATATTCAGAAGTATGTTGATGAAGTTTACGAAATGAATTGACAAATTGTTAAAGAAGCCGTAAAATCCGTCAACAATATTTGAAATGTTGGATTCAAAATTAACCGTGCCGTAGCCGGGAAGTGTGCCGTTATTGTCGTTTACACCGTCATAGTCAACCGCAAACGCATAAACGAGAGGCGAAACAATCGCAAGGAGAAGATATTCAACCGGTGTTACACCGCCGAGAACCTTTGTCGCAAGCTTTGTGATGTCGGTAACAAACGAATCTGTTCCGAAATGCTTGAAGATTTCATTTGCAGCTTCAAAAAATACTTCATCAGCGAGAACAGCAAGGTCATCACGAAGAACAAGAGCAACCAGACGAAGGAAGATTGTTACTTCTGTTGTGTTAAAATCAAAGGATTCTTCGCCGCCGTAATGAGCTGCAACAAGCTCAAGAGCAACATCCCAACCTGTTTCATATTCACTGTCGGGAATATCAATATTGTATTCCGCCGCAAGCTGCTGAATACTGCCTTCGCCGTAAAGGGGCTCTTCAAGAATCTTTCTCAAGCCTCCGACTGCAGTATTTACAAGGTCGTAGAAAATCGAATCTTCCGCAATGCCCATCTGCTCCATTTTGAGTGAACGGGTAAGTCTCCACTGAACACCTGCTTTGAGGAAGCCCTTTGAATATTCATTAAGACCTGCGTTCATAAGGTCAAGCTGTTCCTGTGAATAACCGTCAACAGCAGCTGAAAGTGCTTCTGTATCAAGCTTATCAACAGTCTTTGCTTCGTACTTGATTTCGTCATCTGTAAGCTCAAAATATCTGTACTGAAGAGGATACATAGTGAGAGATGTTGTTGCGAAGTCATAGATAACATTGCCGAGAGTGCTTGTATATGTAGCGGCATCGCTGCAATGCTCATGACCCGTAAACACAAGCTTTATGCCCCAGTTCGCAAAAAGCTCTGCCGTTGTAAAATGGAATTTAACAATGAAATCCTTGCTGAAAATGCTCTGAACGGGCATATGGTCAAGAAGGTTGTGGTGCATCATAAGAATAGGATGTCTGCCATCCTTCTTTGCCTGCTGTGCCTGTTCTTTAACCCAAGTTATTTTCTCTGCCGACATACCGTCGCCCGTCGATCTGTCGGGGTCACAGCTGTCAAGAGAAATGAGTCTGTATTTGTCACCGAGGTCTGCGGTGTATGAGCAGTTATCCTCAACAACCGTAAGTGCCTCTGCATAGCCGAAATCATGATAAATTCTCTTGAAATCATCGATATTTGTTGCACAGTTGAGACCCGCATCGTGGTTGCCGACCGTAACATAAATCTGCTTGCCTGTTTTTTCTTCAAATGCTGCAAACTTCGCTGCAACGTCATAATGCTCCTGAGCAATGCTTTTGCCGTTATCAACTATATCGCCCGAAATAAGGACAAACTCAATGTTGTCGTCTTCTGCGCACTGATTGAGAAATTCATCAATAATCCAGCCGCTTTCGTTTTCCATAGCGGCACGGCGGTTTGCGTACCAATAAATTTCATCGTCGATTTCACCGCTTGCAGTAAGCTCTTCTTCGGGAATATTGTAGTGAAGGTCGGATGCTACGGCAAATTTCAACGCATCATCGTTTTCGGCCGCAAAAGCAACCGAAACACCAGAGAAAATAATAAGTGTGGAAAGAACAAAACATAAAATCTTTTTCATTTTGTGCACCTCTCTGTTAAATTTTCATAATTCCGAGTGCATCAAGAATTGAAGAAATAAGAATGAGAACGATGCATACGGGAGCAACATATTTGATTACAACGGTAAAGAGAGTTTTGCTCCTGAATTCACCCGTAAGCTCGATTTCTTCAATAAGGCACTTCGGTTTGATAACATAGCCGATAAATATGCAGGTAAACAGAGCAACAATAGGCATAAGAATACTGTTACTTGCAAAGTCAAACATATCAAGAATTGACATTCCGCCAAGTGAAATATCGCTCCATAATCCGAAGCCGAGAGATGAAGGCAAACCGAGAACTATGCTGAAAATAAGAACTGCAATACAGGTTGCTTTTCTGTTCCAGCCGAACTTATCTCTTACGATAGAAACAACGGTTTCCATAAGTGAAATCGATGAAGTAAGGGCAGCAAAAAGAACAAGAAGGAAGAAAAGTGCTCCGATAAACGTGCCGCCCTTCATGCTTTCAAAAACCTTGGGAAGAGTAATAAACATAAGTCCGGGACCCTTACCGAGTGCGGATTCATCACCGCCCGAGAACACAAAAACAGCAGGGATAATCATAAGACCGGCAAGAAATGCAATGCCTGTATCAAAAATCTCAATCTGTCTTACCGACTTTTCAAGGCTAACATCCTTCTTCATGTATGAACCGTAGGTAATCATGATACCCATGGCGAGTGACATCGAATAGAAAAGCTGCCCCATTGCAGAAAGAACGGTTGTTGCCGAAAACTTGCTGAAATCTGGAGTAAGATAATACTTGACGCCTTCAATTGCACCGGGCATAAGCACCGCATAAACAGCAA
>JAZSDF010000134.1:0-12064 GCA_045531035.1 Acutalibacteraceae bacterium
GAAAACGGATTTTGCCGAAATAACAACAAAAATTTTTGATAAAATTATAGTAACAATCAACAAAACAACCCGAAGAAACGAACCTTCCGAAAAAGAAACGGAAAAACTGACAATTCCAACCGAAACAAAAGCGGTAACAACCGCACCGCCTACGGCAAGGCAGACTGTCAAGGTGACGGTAAACGAAGGCGATACCTTAACACAGATTTTCAAAAAGCTTGACGAAAACGGTGTTGCGGATTTTGATGCACTCATGGAAACGGCGCAGAATTATGACTACAGCTATTACCCGCTTGTTGCGGCGATACCGTCAAATTCCAATCGCTGTTTCAGACTTGAGGGATATCTTTTTCCCGATACATATGAGTTTTATTTTAATCAGAAGCCGCAGGATGCCATAGGAAAATTCCTCCGCAACGGCAAGGCAAGAATAACCGATTCAATGAAATCGCAGGCAGCTTCGCTCGGTTACAGCATGGATGAAGTTTTGACTGTTGCTTCCATAATCGAAAAAGAGGGAGCGAATTCAAAAGAGGTTTCCAAAATTGCGGCGGTAATTTACAACCGTCTTGAAGCTGGAATGAAGCTGCAGATGGACTCTTCCATTTATTATATAGAACGTCATGTGAAGCCGTATATTTCGGGCGATATCAACAGATATAACAGCCACTACAACACCTATAAATGCTCCGCACTTCCGGCAGGACCGATTTCAAACCCCGGTATGCGGACTATCAATGCGGCACTCAATCCCGCAGATGTTGATTATCTCTATTTCTGCCACGACGAAAATGCCAACTATTACTATGCAAATACATATGAAGAACATCAGGAAAACCTGAAAAAAGCAGGGATTTAAAGGAGGATGTATTATGAATAATGTCAAAAAAATAATTGCTGTGATTTCGGTATTTTCAATGCTGTTTGCGTTTGCATCATGCAAGGATGAAATTCCCGAGATTACAACCACTGCCGCACCTGTAACAACAACTCAGGCGGCTGTTGAAAAAACGGAAATTCCAACGGAAGAGTCAACAACTGAAGTTGCCGAAACAACCGAGGAAGTAACAACAGAAGCAACAACTACCACAACAAATGCGGAAACCACTACTGAAAAACCGACAACAACCACAACCAAGAAACCTACTACTACAAAGAAACCTACAACGACCAAGAAAATAACTACAACAAAGAAATCCGCAACAACCAAAAAGGTGACAACAACAAAAAAAGTGACTGCACCCACAAAGAAAGAAGATATCGTAAAGCTTTATAATGCGGCGGCTTCAGCGGCATCAAAATCAAAGCCGGGTTATAAGAAATCAAACGACACCGTGCTGAGCAATCTCAATATGGGTGCACTTGCAAAAATAAGTGCAGTCAGAGAAACGGTTGGTGATTTCCTCGGTGAAGGAAGCACTTCCGAAACCGTAAAAAAGGGCAGCTTCGACGGAAAGAAGCTTGTAAAAAGCACTCTCAAGGCATCTGATGTGACAAGTGCAGCCTGCAAGCTGACCGATGACGGAAAGTACTATGAAATTACAATAACCGTTAAAAATGAAACAAATCCGCTCAAGGGAAGCAGTGCCCTCGGCAGATTCACAAAGGATTATAAAGATGTTGACGAAATCAGAAGCGGTCTTGCGGAAGCGGGTGCAGGTGTCGGAGCGATAACGGTTAAAACAACAAGCGTCACAATCAAAGCGAAGATTAATGCTTCAAACAACCGTTTTGTTTCGCTTACCCACAACATAAAGATGTCGGCTTCTCTCAATGATGTCAAGTATTCAATCGCAAAGGTCAAAACGGCCACAGCCGACCTTCAGACAACCGTCAAATATACGGATTTCAAATATTGACAATAAAAAAAGACCGATTCGAAAGAATCGGTCTTTTTTACTGGCTGGGGAATAGGGATTTGAACCCCAACAAACAGAGTCAGAGTCTGTCGTGCTACCGTTACACTATTCCCCAATGTAACTCGCAACTGGGCTACGGATATATATTATACACAATCAAAAGTAAAAGTCAACACTTTTTTAAAGAAAATTTTAAATTTTTTAAAATATTTCTTTATCATATTTTGCATTTTTCCTATTGTAAAAATACATGGTATATATTAGAATAAATATAAGGAATTTTTCGGAGGAATTTGATGAAAGATCTGTTAAAAAAATTTCTGAGTGTCCGTAACAGACGGAAAATTCTCAGATTTCTCAATAAAAAATGGAGGGCGTTTTGTTCTGTTCTGCCGCTCCGAAATGTTGTTCTGTTTTATACGGTCAGGGCTGACGGGAAACTGCTTGAAAACGCAAAAGCGGTTTACGATTCCCTCGATGAAAAAAAAATTATCTTTGCACATAAGCTTCCTCATTCCGTGAAAATAAAGCCGCTTGCATATCTTTATCTTATGACAAGCAAGGTTATCGTCACGGACGATTATGTGAGATATATGAGGGTTATAAAGCTTCGCAAAGGTCAGAAGCTTGTTCAGATATGGCATGCCTGCGGTGCTTTCAAAAAGTTCGGTCTTGATGCACCGTCACAGCTTACTCCCGAAGAAGAAAAGGCTACCCATTCGCAGTATTCCGCAGTTGTTGTGACTGCCGAAAAATGCCGTGAAAGCTATGCGGGTGCGTTCGGAATAAACAAGGAAATCTGCCTTCCTCTCGGTCTTCCGAGAACGGATTCTCTTATCAAATCCGCTCCTGAAATGTGTGAAAATATTTTTAATAAATATCCCGATTTAAGAGGGAAAAAAATCTATCTTTACTGCCCGACCTTCAGGGAAGAAGACGGAAAAAGAACAGAATATAATCCTCATATTGACTGGTCTGAACTCAGCAAGTCCATGCATGTGAATGAGGTGTTCATTATCCGCCGACATCCCCTCATGGACTATCGCTTTGAGAACGGAGAATACCCGAATATTCTTGATTTGTCAAGTGATTCGACGCTTGCACTTACCGCTGCAAGTGATGTTATTATAACCGATTATTCGTCTGTGATTTATGATGCGGTGCTCCTTGATGTGCCTGCGGTTTTCTATTGCCCCGATTATAAAAAATACGAAAGGGGCTTCTATCTTGATTTTCCTGACGGATTGCCTGGCGAAATGGTGACAAACGCTTCGGATTTGCTTGACTGCATAAGAAAAACCGACGAAAATCATCCTGAGGGAAAAATTGCAAAATTCAGAAACGAACAGCTTTCCGCCTGCGACGGCAATGCGGCTGAAAGAGTAGTGTCGTTAATTAAAAATTGGCTGTAAAAACCGCCCCGCCGAAAAATTTTCGGTGGGGCGTAACACATTTAGCCTTGCCGACATAATCTGTGAATGTAAGCGGTTGGAAACAACGCTTCAAATCAAAACGGGGAGGTTAGATTATGGGTTGCGGATGCAATAACAACTGGTGCCTTTTCATCATCCTCATTCTTCTCTTCTGTAACGGCGATTGCGGTAACAACAACAGCTGCGGCTGTGGTTGCATGACACAGAGAAGCAATGACTGCGGCTGCGGTTGCGGCTGCTAACAGGTAGCGAGTATACCTGCCGCCTCCTTCATGGTTAATCCGCCGGGGGAGGCGGTGAAATTTCTTGGAATTATGCTCTGCCAACGCAGGGCATATTTTTTTGCTTCCTCGGGAGTTATCTCAACACCTTCAAGGTTGGTGAGTGATTTTATAACCGATTTAACGGTTTCGGCATCTTCTGTCATTTCGATGAATTCCGAATATTTTTCAGGCGAAAATTCCCTGCATCGGTCAATGAACGGTGCAAAGAAAGCCGCACATGCCGTGCCGTGGGGTATGCCGTAGTTTTCGGTTAAAACATAGCCGAGAGGGTGGGGAAAAGCCGTGCCGCAGGTGTTGATGATAAGACCTGCATAGATTGAAGAATAATAGAGGGGATCACGCAAATCTCCGGCAACATAATCCGTCTGTGAAAGTGCTTTAAGACAACGGTAAAGCTCAGGAATACACTTTTGTGCAAAGAGGTTTATTATGCCTTTTCCTTTCGGTGTGAAGTAACCTTCGACTGCATGGGCGAAAGCATCAAGTGCGGTTGAAACCGTTGATTTATAAGGGAGTGAGTATGTGTATTTGGGATCGCAGAACGAAACTGCCGCATAGCAGTCGGGTCCCGAAATACTCTTTTTGATGCCCGTTTCGTCGTTTGTCAAAACAGCAACGGCGGTAACCTCACTGCCTGTGCCTGCGGTTGTGCCGATAAGCGCAACGGGAAGGGGCGCATGGTTATATTCTCTTTTGTAAATATCAATCGGTGAAAGCTCGGAATTTGAAGCATAAATTGCAATTGCTTTTGCTGCATCGAGTACTGAACCTCCGCCTATTCCGAGAAGAAAATCTGCGTTTGCTATTCTTGCGGCGATTCCTGCTTTGTGACAAACTGAGATCAAGGGGTTTTCTCCGATTTCGTCAAATATTTCATAAGAAATATTTTCTTTTTCGAGTGCGGCTTTTGCGTCGTTGAGCGCACCGCTTTTTAATGCACCCGTTTTTCCCGTTAAAATCAGACATTTTGTGCCGAGAGATTTAAGTGCGGAGGAATTCTCAGAAACCGCATTTTTACCCCATATACATCTGGCGGGCATATATATTGAATCAGACATAAATATTCTCCTTTTAGATTCTGTAATGATAATTTTACCATAATTTTCGCAAATTTCAAATAAATTTAGTTGAAAATGTAACATTTATGGTTGAAATGTTCTAAAATAAAGTGTATTATATATAAATAAAATATATAGATTAAAGTGGGGTTGTATGCGTAGTGAAGAAAACGGCGGTTGCTATTGTGATAATAATTGCGGCGGCACTTGTCGGTTTTCTTGTTTATGACGGCACGGTCAACAAAGAAATAACTTCCGATTTCTTTTCGATGAACACATACTCAACCGTTAGACTTAAAGGTGCACTGTCGGGTGAAGCTGCAGAGGAAATCCGTGAGCTTACAGAAAAGCTTGACACCGAAATTCTTTCACGAACAAGCGGAAAATCCGTTGTTTCCGTTCTTAACAAAAACGGCGGCGGAAATGCAGAGAAAATATCGGCCTATCTTGATATTCTTTTTGATGTCTGCAAAAAAAGTGAGGGCGCATTTGATTTCACTCTCGGCGCGGTCAGTGACCTCTGGAATTTCGGTTCAAATCCCGTTTTGCCCGATGAAGCGGCGATAGCAGCAGCGCTTTCACATTCGGGTTATGAAAAACTAATTCTTGACGGAAACGAACTGGTTTACGGCGATAAACTGGCAGTTATCGATTTCGGTGCGGCGGGAAAAGGAATCGCACTCGATGAAATAAAGAATATTCTTGCCGATAAGAAAATCAAGGAAGCGGTTGTCAGCATCGGCGGAAGCGTTCTTCTTATGGGTGACAAGGAATTCACCGTCGGCATAAGAAATCCCGAAGGCAATTCGGGAAGCTACATTGCAAAGCTTCATATCCCCGAAGGCTGTGTTTCAACCTCGGGAAGCTATGAGCAGCAGTTTGAAGCAGACGGCAAAAAATATCATCATATTCTTGACCCCGAAACGGGATATCCCGTTGATAACGGTCTTTTGAGCGTGACAATAATTTCTGACAGCGGAATTTTAAGCGATGCTCTTTCAACAGCATGTTTTGTTCTCGGCTATGAAAAAGGGAAAGCTCTTGCAGAAGCTTATGATTGCGGAGTTATCTTTGTGACGGAAGATAAAAAGGTCTGTGCCGAAAACGGTGCGGAAAATCACATAGAAATAACAGATAATGCATATACTCTGGTGACACAATGAATTTGAAATTTATAAAAAAAGGCGATATTATCATGATTGCCGTGATAATCATTGCGGCGGCGGTTTTTATGTTTTGGAGCAATTCGAAGACCGAATCCTTGCAGGCGGTTATCACAGTTGACGGGGAGGTTATCAAAACCGTTGACCTCGGCAATCTCAAAGAAAAAACAACGTTTATTCCCGCAACAACACCGAGAGTTGTCATAACGGCGGAAAACGGCAAAATCCGATTTGAGTCTGCCGAATGTGAGGACAAGCTCTGCGTTGCGTGCGGAAACTTAAGCAAGCACGGAGATACCGCAGTCTGCCTTCCTTCAAAAACCGTTATAACAGTAAAGGGCAGCGACGTTGATGCGGTGGTTTACTGATATGAAAAAGAATGTTGCATATAAGACGGCACTGTCGGCGATACTGTGTGCTCTCGCATTGTCGGTAGGCTTTATCGAAAGCCTTCTGCCGCCGATACCGTTTCTTCCTCCCGGAGCAAAACCCGGATTTTCAAACATAATAACAATGTTTGCTGCGGGTAGTCTCGGACTTCCCCAAACGCTTATGATAGTTCTTGTCAAAGGCTGTTTTGCTTTTGCAACAAGAGGATTTACGGCGGGAATAATGAGTCTTTCGGGCGGAATCCTTTCGGCGGTTGCCATGTTTGTTCTTCTGAGATACGGAAACAAAATCTTCGGTCTTATGGGAATATCGGTTATAAGTGCTCTTTGCCACAATATCGGACAGCTTATTGCGGCGGCATTTATCACGGCCACTTCAAGTATAGTATATTATGCACCTGCACTTGCAGTTTTCGGAATTCTGACGGGTGCGGTAACGGGCGTTATATTCAAGGCGGTCATACCCGCTTTAGATAAATTGAAAAAACATTTCTTTATATAAATCAAAGACAGGAGATGATATTATGGTTAAGGCTGTTGACGGCGTTCTTAAGGCTGTTAAAAAGGTCAGAGGCGGCGTTAAGGTTGACCATCATAAAAACACTGCCGAATGTGAAGTTGTCAGACTTCCCATACCCTCAAAGGTAGTTATCCCCATGCAGCAGCATATAGGTGCACCCTGTGAGCCTGTTGTCAAGGTTGGCGACGAGGTTGCAGTCGGTCAGATTATCGGCGACACGGATAAATTTGTAAGCGCTCCCATTCATGCATCTGTTTCGGGTAAGGTAACCGCAGTAGGGGATGTTAAGCTCCCCAACGGCGTTATGTCAAAGGCTGTTACGATTGAATCAGACGGTGAAATGCGCCTTTGGGAAGGCATTGAGCCTCCGAAGGTTGAAACAAAAGAGGATTTCATCAAGGCGGTCAGAGCATCGGGACTTGTCGGTCTCGGCGGTGCGGGTTTCCCGACCCACATCAAGCTCAATTTCCCTGCCGATAAGAATATTGATACCCTTATTATCAATGCTGCGGAATGTGAACCCTACATAACCGTTGACTACCGTGAATGTATGGAAAATTCATGGGATATCCTTTCAAGCGTTTATACTCTCAAGGATATTCTCGGATTCAAGAGAGTTGTTATTGCCGCAGAGGACAACAAACCCGAGGCATTCAAGGTGCTCAAGAATATTGCAGACCACAAGGATGATGTTGACGACGAGGTTCAGCTTATGATTCTCGAGTCGAAATATCCTCAGGGTGCCGAGAAAATGATGGTTCAGTCCGCAACCGGCAGAAGAGTTCCTCCCGGAAAGCTTCCCGCCGATGTCGGCTGTGTTGTGCTTAACGTTACTTCGGCGGCATTTATCGCACGTTATCTCAAAACGGGTAAGCCTCTTGTCAGCCGTTCGCTTACAGTTGACGGTTCGGCAATTGCCAATCCCAAAAATGTAAGAGTTCCCATAGGAACAAACATTTCCGATATTATCGATTTCTGCGGCGGCTTCAAAACAGAGCCTTGCAAAATCTTAACGGGAGGTCCCATGATGGGTCTTGCCATAGTCGGAACGGATTTGCCCGTTCTCAAACAGAACAATGCAATCCTTGCGTTCTCGAAGGATGATGCTGTTCTTAAACCCGAGACCGACTGTATCCGTTGCGGCAGATGTGCAATCGCCTGTCCGATGAGCCTGATGCCCACGAATATTGTAAGAGCCGCAAAGGCAAAGGACCCCGAAGCACTAAAACAGCTCGGAATTATGGTCTGCATGGAATGTGGAAGCTGTGCATTTGCATGTCCCGCAGGCAAACCCCTTGTTCAGCATATGCGCCTTGCAAAGGCAATTTTAAGAGAGGAGGGCAATAAATAATGGTTGACGGAAAAAAGCTTGTTGTCAGTGCGTCGCCTCATCTTCGCACAAAAGACACAACACAACGCATCATGCTTGATGTTGTTATCGCACTTATCCCCTCGCTTATTGCGGCGGTAGTGCTTTTCGGACCCCGTGTTCTTGCCGTTACGGCAACAACCGTTATAACAGCCGTTCTTTCCGAATTCGTCGCAAGAAAGGTTATGAAGCGCCATAACACAATTCAGGACCTCAGTGCGGTTGTAACCGGTCTTATCCTTGCATTTAACCTTCCCGTAAGTATTCCTCTCTGGATGGCGGCAATCGGAAGCTTCTTTGCAATCGTTGTTGTCAAGCAGATGTTCGGCGGTATCGGTCAGAACTTTGCGAACCCCGCAATCGTTGCAAGAATAGTTCTTCTCCTTTCATTCGGTCAGGCTATGGGCAACTGGACTGCACCGCTTTCATGGAAAACGGATGCCGTTTCAACTGCAACACCGCTTGCAATTATCGGCGGCGAATCAACTGAAGCTCTTCCCTCACTTATTGATATGCTCCTCGGTATAAGAGGCGGCTGTATCGGCGAAACCTGTTCAATTGCTCTTATCGTCGGCGGTATTTACCTCATGGCAAGAAGAGTTATTTCCTATAAAATTCCCGTAGCTTTCATTGGTACGGTTGCCGTTATCATGCTTATCGCAGGCAAGTTCGACCTTGAATTTGTTGCATATGAGCTCATGGGCGGCGGACTTCTTCTCGGTGCGTTCTTCATGGCTACCGACTATTCAACAAGCCCCATCAAATCCAACGCAAAAATTGTTTTCGGTGTCGGCTGCGGTCTTTTAACCTGCGTTATCAGACTTTTCGCTTCTCTTCCCGAAGGTGTATCGTTTGCAATTCTTATAATGAACCTTCTTGTTCCTCATATCGAAACAATCATGGCTCCCAAGCCCTTCGGTACGGTTAAGGAAAAAAAGGCAAAGGAGGGAGATGCAAAATGAAAAGCTTAAAGGATTATCTTGTTCCAACGGTAACGCTTTTTGTTATCTGTCTTATTGCAACCCTTCTTCTCGGTTTGACAAACGAGGTTACTGCTCCGATTATCGAGCAGCTTGCAATCGAAACCGAAATCAAATCAAGACAAACTGTTTTTGCTGATGCAGCAAGTTTCGGCGAAGCAAAAATTTCCGATGACGGCACAAGTGTTGTTGCCGCATTTGATGAAAGCGGAGCAACAATCGGCTTTGTTGTTGTTAATACCGCAAAAGGCTACGGCGGAGATATCTCTGTTATGACGGGCGTTGATGTTGACGGCAAGGTAACGGGTGTCAACATTCTTTCACACAGCGAAACCGCAGGTCTCGGTGCAAAGGCTGCCGAAACCTCATTCCGTGATAAATTTGTCGGTCTTGTTAACGGTATCACTGTTTCAAAGGACAAAGCAGGCGAAAATTCAATTGATGCCATTACGGGCGCAACAATAACCTCAAGAGCGGTTGTCAATGCAGTCAATGCCGCAATTGAAGCAGCAGGAGGTGAGAACATTGGCTGAAAAGAAATTACTCGGTAAAGAATTTACCAAAGGTCTTATAGCAGAAAACCCCGTTTTCCGTCTTGTTCTCGGAACCTGTCCCACACTCGCAACCTCAACAAGCGTTGTAAATGCGCTCGGCATGGGCATTTCGGCGATGATAGTTCTTGTTTGTTCAAACATTGTTATCTCCCTTCTGCGCAAGGTTATTCCCTCAAAGGTTCGTATACCCGCTTACATTGTTGTTATCGCATCCTTTGTTACAATCGTTCAGATGATAGTGAAGGCGTTTGTTCCCGCACTTGACTCTGCACTCGGTGTTTTCCTTCCGCTTATAGTTGTTAACTGCATCATTCTCGGCAGAGCAGAGGCTTTTGCAGGCAAAAATTCCGTTATCGCTTCGGCAGTTGACGGTCTCGGCATGGGTGTCGGATTTACTGTTGCTCTTTGCCTTATGGCTTCCGTCAGAGAAGTTCTCGGCGCAGGCACTTTCCTTGCAGGCGCACAGAATCTCCTTGTTCTCTTCGGTGATAATGTTCTCGGCGGTTTCAACGGATTTACCCTTCCCTGGACAGAAGTTTTCTCTCCCATGACCGTTTTCATTCTCGCACCCGGCGGATTCCTTACTTTCGGAATTCTCATGGCTTGCGCAAACAAGCTTGCTGAAAAGAAAGGCAAACCCAAGGCGGGTCTCGGCGGCTGTCAGGCTTGCCCCATGGCAAAGAACTGTGCACTTCTTGCTGAGGGCAAAGAGTGCAAGGAAGAGAAGAAGGAGGGCGAACCGGCATGAAAATAGCTTTATCAATTCTCCTTACTGCAATTCTTACTGAAAATTTTGTTCTTTGTAAGTTCCTCGGTATCTGTCCCTTCCTCGGCGTTTCAAAGAAGCTCAACACCGCCGTAGGTATGTCGGGTGCGGTTATCTTCGTTATGGCTCTTGCTACAGCCGTAACATATCCCATCAACAGGTATCTCCTTGTTGCAAACGGACTTGATTATCTCCAGACAATTGTTTTCATTCTTGTTATTGCGGCACTTGTTCAGCTTGTTGAACTCATTCTCAAGAAGTTCATGCCGCCCCTCTATAATGCGCTCGGCATTTATCTTCCTCTTATCACAACAAACTGCGCTGTTCTCGGTGTTGTTCTTCTCAACATAACCAAAGAGTTTAATTTTGTTCAGTCAATGCTCAACAGCGTTGGTGCAGGCATCGGCTTTATGCTTGCCATGGTTATTTTCTCAGGCGTAAGAAGCAGACTTGAGGGAGCAGATATTCCCAAATTCCTTCAGGGTCTTCCCATTGTTCTTATAGCTGCATCAATAGTTTCGCTTTCGTTCATGGGCTTTACAGGCCTTGTTGACGGAATTTTCGGTTAAGGAGGTAACGGAATGAATCCTATTTTATTGGCAGTAATTATCGTTGCCGCCATCGGACTTATTGCAGGTCTCGGACTTTCAATCGCATCAAAGATTTTTGCTGTTCCCGTTGACGAAAAAGCGGAAAAAATCAGAGAATGTCTTCCCGGTGCAAACTGCGGTGCCTGCGGTTTTTCGGGCTGTGACGGATATGCGGCGGCTCTTTCAAAGGGCGAAACAACAGATACCGCTCTGTGCGCGCCCGGCGGAAACGACACAGCAAAAGCTATCGGTGAAATCACAGGCCTTGCTGCGGGTGAGGTTAAACCCACGGCGGCGGTTGTTCTTTGCCAGGGCCACAACGTAAACGCAACAACCAAGCTCGAATATCAGGGCGTTCAGAGCTGCAGAATGGCTTCTCAGATTTTCGGCGGACCCAAGGACTGCATTTACGGCTGCATCGGTTTCGGTGATTGTGTTGCTGTTTGTCAGTACGATGCAATCAGCATGTGCGACGGTATCGCAAGAATCAATCCCCATTTGTGCAAGGCTTGCAAAATGTGCGTAAAGACTTGCCCGAAGGGACTTATCGAAATGATGCCTCTTGAAGAAATCAAGGCGGCTGTGCTTTGCAAAAACCACGACAAGGGCGCAGTTACCCGTAAGGAATGTTCTGCGGGTTGTATCGGCTGCATGAAGTGTGTCAAGGAATGTGAAGCGGGTGCGGTAACAATTGACCGTTTCTGCGCAAAGGTTGACTACGATAAATGCACAGGCTGCGGCAAGTGTCATGAAGTTTGCCCCGTAGGTGCAATCGACCTTGTTCAGCTTCACAAGTAAACAAAAAATAATGACAGCTTCGGGATTAACCGAGGCTGTCATTTTTGTTGGTGCCTTCAGGTGTGGAAATAAACCCCTGGTTCTACCAGGGGTTAAAGACGGCTTCAGCAAAGCCAAAACGGGCGAGCTCAAAGCAAGCCCGAAAGGTTGAAAGATAATCAAACCTCCAAGTATAATAGTAATGGTTTGGCAGCCGCATTACGAAAATACAAGGAGGTTTAATTTATGAAAAATGATAACAAAGAAATAAGAAGTTCGGCACACTCAAAATACAGATGTCACTACCATATAGTTTTTGCAC
>JAZSDF010000092.1:0-12072 GCA_045531035.1 Acutalibacteraceae bacterium
GTTGTTACCGCTTTTGTTTCGGTTGGAATTGTCAGTTTTTCCGTTTCTTTTTCGGAAGGTTCGTTTCTTCGGGTTGTTTTGTTGATTGTTACTATAATTTTATCAAAAATTTTTGTTGTTATTTCGGCAAAATCCGTTTTCTCACGGTTTTCCGTTACGGGATTAAACGCATTGACTGCCTGCGACATATCAAATTCCGTAACCGTTGTTGATACGGTAATATCCTCGGGAGTTTTCACTCTCGCACAGGCCGAAATCAAAACTGCAATCAAAACCAAAACAACAGCAACTGCAATTAATGTTTTTTTCATCCTTGTTCCCCCTTTTCTGTAATTATATCATACCTTATTTTATTTGTAAATAAAAGTCGAGGGAGCTTCCTTTGAAGAAAGCTCCCTATAGTCGACTCTGTAATAAACAATTGAAAGGATGGATGGGGGTGTTCGCAAAACGCTTGCACTTCGTTTTACGAACCAAATGAATTTCTGCACTTGCTATGTTCATATTATATTACATCCGAAACACAAATACCACCTTATTAAATTACAATATTGTTACAAAACGGTTACAAAATCTCCTGAAAAGGTTACAAATTGTAACTATTTTTTGAATTTTACTTGCATATATATTATATAAAGTATATCTACAGGGAGATTTGCAATGAAAAACGGAAAGCCAAAACACACGGATATAATCACATTCATCGTTTCCGCCGTTATTATTTTTGCACTCGTCACAAGCGGAGGCATCGGAAAACTGTCGGCCGCGATGGCATCCGTTGTTTTCTTCTCGGGAATAAAAACCGAAACGGAAAGCGGTACGGTTGTTTTTGAGGATAGAGAAGAAATAAAAACCGAGACTTCAACCGAAAAAGAGGAAAAACCTGTTTCTCAAAGCTCGGATATCACCGAAACTCCGTCTGATATCATAGAGCTTATCAAGAAATATACCAAGCTTTTCAAGGATGACAAAAAAGACGGCGATATCAAATCCGTCACCTATGAAAAAGCGGGTGCAACGCATATTTTCAAAAATGTGCGTGTAAAAAACAACACGGATTCAAAGCCGCTCGATATTGAAAAAATTCTATCTCAAAAGCTGGAGCTTTCGATTGACAAATCAAAGCCCGCCGTGCTGATTTTTCACAGCCACACCTCCGAGGGCTATGAAATGATTGAAAGAGATTGGTATGCCTGCGACTACACGGCAAGAAGTAACGATGAAAACCGGAATATTGTCAGGGTCGGCACGGAAATTGCGGATTATCTGACAAAACTCGGGTATACTGTTATACATGACAAGACTATTCATGACGACAACTATACCGATTCTTATTCAAAATCAAGAAAAACAGTTGCAAAACATCTTGAAGAGCATCCCGAAATACAGATTGTTCTTGATATCCACAGAGATGCCATAACTCAGGATAACGGCGAAAAAATAAAACCCGTCAACACCATAAACGGCAAAAAAGCGGCGCAGCTTATGATTATAACGGGTGTTGAAGAAGGCAAAGTTGAGGATTTCCCCGATTGGGAATACAATCTGCGTTTCGCCCTTCATCTTCAGGAAAAATGCGAAACAATGTTCCCCGGTCTTATGCGCCCGGTACTTTTTTCGCAGAGAAAATACAACATGGATATGACACGCTTCAGCCTGCTTGTTGAAATGGGAAGCGAAGCTAACACGCTTGAAGAAGCTTGTTATTCGGGAAGGATGCTTGCCTCGGCACTTGCATCACTCATGGAGGAATATACAGAATGAAAATCTTCAGAGCATATATTTTAACCGTTATGGCATGCGTGAGCATTGCTTCAACCGTCGCATGCATTTTTATTGCGGATGAAAATGCAAAAAAAATCAGTCTCGGAGAAAACTCAGCGGTTGTTGTTATGAACAACTCATCGGAAACGCTCGGAAATAATGAAATAAATCCCCTGCCCGCAATCCGTAAAATTGCCGAAAAAGCAGAAAAGGTGGTGGGTATCGCACCACCGCCAATCAACAATATTTATTGGTTTATAAAAAGAATAGCAGACTGTCAAAAATAAATATTTTATATCCTTCGATTTCAATCACGTCCTGAACAAGAGAACTGAACAGTCCCCAGTCGTCAGTTTGTTCAAGGATTGAAATTTCATAGTCCGAAGCAAGAACAAAATATCTGTCTATACCCTCCTGCTTGTCAAACCATTTCTTGTTTGTCTGATAATAGCAGGGGGCTATTCCGTTTTCGTTGATATCGGTATTGGCAACCCTCACCCTTGAATCGGACAAAACCGTTATCGCCTGAGAATTCCAGAAGGTTGCAAAGCCGTATTCAAGACCGTTTTCCTCAAGCACCCTTGCAAGCTGATATTTTTCATTGTTCTCAATGCCGTTTTTATCCATTTCAGCAATATTCTTAACTGAAATTCCTCCGAAAAGAACAAGCACACAAACCGCAAGCACGGAAAATCTGACCGCAAGAACATAAGGCTTTGCCGTTCTGAACGCCGCAAAGCACACAATAAGACCCGTGCAAATCATGGGGCTCAGTCTCCAGTTTGCCGCAGAAAGAATTCCGAAAATGTATCCGAACATTATGACCGCACTCACTCCGTAATGGGAAAGAATGAGCACTTTTGAAGCATAGTCAAACTTCTTGTAGAAAATCAATGCAATAACGGGAACAATCAGGATTATTGCCGCCGCACCGATTCTGATTATGTTGACAATCGATTCTACCGAGAAAATTCCCATTCCGTAAGCGGTATCAACTCCGAAGAGCGAGAACCAATGCTCGGGGAATTTTCCGAGGTTTGTGAGCCACTCGTTCATGTTTGCATACTGCGAAAATGCGCCCGCATATCCCGCCGTAACGCCGTTGCTTAGCACTGTAAGAAGTGCCATTCCGATAACCGTCGCCACACCGCAAATCAAACAGAAATAAACGGATATTCTGTTTTCTCTTTCAAGAAGCCTTCGGTCTTTTTCAAGAAATATCTCCGCAACAGCCGCAAAAAGCACGGGAAATATACCCGTCGCAATAACCTGCATGCCGTCGAGTGCCGACAATGCTGAAAAAATAACCGTTGCAAACACAACCGCAACAAGCTTTTTTGAAGAAGCGGGTTCGTTTATATGTTCTCTGAAACGGATAAGAAGCGAAAGCAAAACAAAAATAATCGCCGCTGCAATGCTGTAATAAATAACATGCTCATAGAATATTTCGCGAAGCTTTGCGGATGAACAAAGCGTCAGCGCAAGAACACCGACCGCCGAAAACGACATCGGAAGGCTGAACTTAAGACTTCTGCAAAGCAGCCATGCCGAAGCAAAGAAAAGCAGAGTAAACAGCACCATTCCGATATGGTGGGTTGTCATTGAAACGCCGAAAATTCCGATAAACGGTATCATCAGCATCGTTCCGCCAAAGGGAAGCATTGCCGCATAACCGAAGTCGGGGTTAAAAAGACTTTTTCCGTCAAAGCTTGCCTGTGCCCAGAGAATTGTGTCCGTGCAGTCGGCATGAAAGAACTCTGCGGAGGGATATATTATATAGTATATGACCGTTGCAAGCGAACCGACCGCAAAAAGTGCAGTCGCCGCAAGCCAAAGTCTTTTGAGATGTTTTTGAATATTATCTGTCATAAATCATCCTCAATTCCAGAAAACAAAGAAATCTCTTATTGCGGTGTGCACCGCAGGATAAAACGAAACGAGGTTTCCGTTAAGCATAACCGATGCAAGGAACGAGATAACCGCCGTTGCACCCGTAAGCACACAGACTCCCTTCTTTGCGGCATGCGAAACCCGTGCATCGTAATCTTTTTGAAGAATAAGACATATCTCCGAAATCACCGCCGCCGAAACAAACGCCGCCAAAACGGACAGGTCGGCTGTGTATCTGAATATTACTCCGCCGTAGCTGAAATTCAGATATGCGGTTATGAAAAGCGACACAAGCGAAAACGCAAGCATAACTTTCTCTCTGCCCGATATTTTTCTGCTTTTGAAAAGCACGGGGCTGAGGAGAAGCGAAAGCATGAACGGCAAAGCAAAAATGCCGATATTGCTGTCGATATAAACCTGCTTTCCGTAGTCCGAAAGCGCAAGATAGGATAAGGTTATATAAGGGAATTCATTGGAAACGCTGAACGGCTGAAGGAAATAATGGAAAACCGAAGGAATTATTCCGTTTGCTCCGCCGTCATAAAGAGATGCGTTTGCAAGTGTCAGCTGATAATCCGTTCCGAACTGAAGAATATCACCGAAACGGATATAATTGTAATAAAGTGAAAACGCCAGTGACGCCGCAACGGGCAGACCAAGTGGAAGCATATCGCCGATGAAAGCGGTAAGCTTCTTTTCTTTTATTGCGTCAACAAGATAAATAACAATGAACACCGCCGTCACTATCGCAACGGGAAGAACCGTATTGATTCTCGAAAGAAATCCGAGTGCAAAGCTTATACCCGCAAGTGCCATCGAAACGGCACGCAGAATTTTCTTTGACCCGAGTGCTTTTATAATCCAGAAAAGATATGCCGAAACAAAAGCCATCGCCGCCGCACTTGCAAGATAATAAAACGGTGTTCTGCCTCTTTGAATAAGAAGCGAACAGCTTGCAAAATAAGCTCCGACGGCGCATACACCCGAAATCCACGGACGCATACCCGCTTTTCTGTGCTTGCACCATTCGACAACCGCGAGAGGTAAAAATAACGCTGTGATAAGCGAGAAAAACCCCATAACGGAACTGTCAACGGGGAAATCTCCCGTAACAAGATAGTATGGATAATAAAAAACAAGTATCGGCGCTATACCGAAATAAGAATAATATCTGCCGTCATAAAAAGCTCTGTCATAAACATAATCCGCATCCACTCTCAAGTCGGGAGTATAGGGATTTTCAAGAGCAAGAATCTCTGCGGAAGGCTGAATATCGAGATGTATCTGACCCTTAAGGAAAGCGTCAAGCTGCTGAATATAGGGCGAATAGAATTTTACTTCCCCTTCAAGCGGATATTCAATAAACCTTCCGACCTCGCCCGATGCCGCAAACGACCACATCAGAATTGCCATGCTGCAACACACGGCGCACGATATAATTCCCGCTTGAGAAAAGGTGATTTCATCACGCAGTTTCTTGCTGCTTTCAGATTTAACAAGATATATAAGCGCTGCAACAAAAATCATCGCCGCAAATCTTACGGAATTGAACGACGGACTGTATTTCGGATTCACCGTTATATCCGATACTGCACATTTAGTATTAATATCTGTAACCTCAATGCTGAAGCCCGTCATGTTTCCTCTGGAACTGAGATATACGGTATATTCTCTCGGCGTATTGCTTACCGTAATTTTTTCGTTTCTGATCATCGAAGCCGCCGCAATGTTGTTCCCGTCAAACACATAGAACTTCACGGTTGCGAAAACATCAGCATACAACTCCTCGGTTGCAGTTATCGAAAACCGTATGGAGTTCAGAGGAAAATTTCCGCACTCAAGGTCAATAAAACCGTTTTCATTATCGAGGACAAAAACATCTCCCTCTGCAGGCTTTATGTCAACCGCATCGGTTTTGCCCATAACATAGGCAAACCATACGAAATTGGAAAACAAGGCTTCAAGCAGAAATATCCCGAGAACAACAGTTATAACGGCAACGGGAAACTTACTGATTTTTGCCGTTTTCATCCTTGCTCTCCTCATGATACTCAGCTTCGGTATTAACACTCCAGATGTTTTCCTTCGTCTTTTTGCCGCTGACAATGTTGGAAACGGTTTCAAACGAAGTTACCATGGAGTGGTCCATGTTGTTGTATCTGTGCTGACCGTTTCTGCCGACACAGTAAAGATTTTCAAAGGTATCAAGGTATTCAACAAGCTCGTCGATTCTGTCATAGGTGTCAAAATATGCGGGATATGCCTTCTGCACCTTTTCACGGTGACTGTCAAGGACTCTTGCATCGGATGATATGACACCCATCTTTTTAAGCTCGTTTACGGCAAAATCAACACATTCTTCTTCGTTCATATTCCAGAAGGAGTCGCCCTCGTCGCAAAAATATTCAAGACCTATCCAAACGGTGTTTTCGGGGTCTTTTACGAGATAAGGCGACCAGTTGTTGAAAATCTGGATTCTGCCGAGCTTTACTCCCACATCCTGAACATAAATCCAGCAGTCGGGAACAATATTGCTCAGGGTTTTTATACCCGTTTCATTCTTAAGGTTAAGCTTATCGAGAAGAAGACCGACGGTTACAAAATCTCTGTAGGGAAGTCCCTTTGCGATTTCAGCCGGTGCTTCGGGTACGGTTTCGCCCATGCCTGCAACCAAATCCTTGACGGACATTGAAGAAATAAAGATATCACCGTCAAAAACTTCGCCGTTTTCACATTTAACGCTGTTTACTCTGCCGTCGGAAACATCGATATCTGTAACCTTGCTGTTATAGATAATCTTACCGCCCATTTTTTCGAATTCCGCACCGACAGTTTCCCAAAGCTGACCGGGGCCGAATTTCGGATACTGAAATTCTTCAATAAGCGAGGTTTCAACCTTTCTGTCCTTGTTCGGAACAAGCTTTGAAAGCATATCCTTGATAACAGCAAGAATTGAAAGACCCTTTACTCTCTGTGCGCCCCAATCGGCAGAAATTTCGCTCGGATGTCTGCCCCAGAGTTTTTCGGTGTAACCCTCAAAAAACATCGAATAGAGCACCTTACCGAAACGGTTGATATAGAAATTCTCAAGAGAGGTTTCCTCTTTTTTGCTGACGGTTGATTTGAGATAGCTGCAGCCCGCCTTGACGGTTTTGACAAGACCCATGTTGATGAAGGTCTGCGGCTTCATGGTGATTGGATAATCAAAGAATTTATTCAGATAATAAATTCTTGAAATGCGGCGTCGGATAAGCATAACTCTGTCCTCTTTTTCGGGATCGGGACCGCCCGGAACAAGAGGCTTTTCTCTTCCGAGAAGCTTATCGTCAAAGGACTCCGCACCCTGAACAGGCATAAGGCTTGCCCAGAAATCAGTTACGTTCTTATCCTTTGAAAAGAATCTGTGACCGCCGATATCCATTCTGTTACCGTTATATTTAACGGTTCTTGAAATACCGCCGAGAACATCGCTCTGTTCAAGAATAACGACCTCATATTCATTTGTTTTTTTCAGCAGTTCATAGCCTGCCGTAAGACCTGCGGGACCTCCGCCGATGATTATGCACTTCTTCATGTGCTCTCCCCCATTCAAAGGTAATTTTATACTATTTTAGATTATACCACTATACAGATAAAAAAACAATTAAAAAAATATTACGAATAAATTAATATTTATATATTATTCGCAAAAACATGAAAAAACACTCAAAAAAGAGGCTGCCCAAGCAACCTCTCAAAAATTTTATTCATTTCCGCCAAAAACATCGCTTTCAATATAGTCAACGTCAAGGGTTAAGCAATAGTCAAGTGCAACCTTGTCATTGACCGTCCAGAGAGCAACCTCGAGACCTTTATCGTGGAATTCCTTAATCATTTCTTCAGTAACATTTTTATAGTATGCATCAAGTGAAAATCCGTGTTCAAGGCAGCGTTTGTAGTCGTCCTTTGATGAACCGTAAGTGAGCATAAGCGGAAGCTCGGGGAACATTTCACGGGCTTTGAGAAGATTATCAAACTCAAACGACTGCATGATGCACTTCCTGAGGTCGTAAACTCTTTCGCACATCTCAAAAACAGCTTTCACCTGCTCATCGGTATATCCGCCCTTAAGCTCGATAAAGCAAATCATGTTGTTATCTCTCATGATTTCAAGATAACGTTCAAAGGTGCAGAGATAAACGATATCATCGGATTCATCGTTTTCGAGCGGTTTTTCGGTAAGCTCGGCAAATGTATGCTCCGCAACAAGAAGCTCCGTGCCGTCAAAAAATGTTACCTCATCGTTGTGGTTTGTAACAAAAACACCGTCTTTTGTCATTCGGACATCTGTTTCAGCACCGCCCGAGCCGTTTTCCGCCGCCTTGACAAAAGCAATTTCAGTGTTATCGGGATAACGGGAGCTGTATCCTCTGTGTGCTATCATACATACTTTTTTATCTGACATTATATTATCCTCCCAAAAAATTATGCTTCAAGTTTATCACTCATAAAGATAAATGTCAATTATCTTGAATTATCAAGCAGAATATGATAGCATAATATTATCACGGAAGGAGAGATTTTATGAGCGCAAAGGTTTATTTTTCACGCACAATAACCTCCGAAAAGGTTGTTGAACTTTATAAAACACTCGGGAAAGAACTTGAAGGCAGGGTTGCAATCAAGGTTCATTCTGGTGAAAAAGGAAATCAGAATTTCCTGAAACCCGATTTCTGGAAACCGATTATCGACCATGTAGGCGGCACAGTTACGGAATGTAACACCGCATATGACGGTGCAAGAAACACCACCGAAAAACACCTTGAGCTTTTCAAGGAACACGGCTGGGATATCTTCCCTGCTGACCTTCTTGACGCCGAAGGACCCGACCTTGTTCTCGATATTCCCGAAGGCAGAAAAATCAAGAAAAACTATGTGGGCAAGAACATTGTGAATTATGACTCAATGCTTGTTCTTTCACATTTCAAGGGCCATCCCATGGGTGGTTACGGCGGTGCGATTAAACAGCTTTCAATCGGCGTTGCCTCATCATACGGCAAGGGATACATTCACGGAGTCGGTGACCCCGCAAACTTCTGGACCTCCGACCACGATTCCTTCCTTGAATCTATGGCGGATGCCGCAAAATCCGTTGTTAATTTATTCAAAGGCAACATTGTTTATGTTAATGTCATGAAAAACATGAGTGTTGACTGCGACTGCTGTGCAAAAGCGGAGGATCCTTGCATTGCAGATATCGGCATCCTCGTTTCCGATGACCCGATTGCAATTGACCAAGCCTGCATTGACCTTGTTTACGCTTCCTCCGATCCCGGCAAGCCTCATCTTATCGAAAGAATCGAAAGCCGGAACGGCATACACACAATCGAAGCCGCAGCCGTCCTCGGCTACGGCACAAGAGAATATGAACTTATCGAAGTATAAGCAAAAGACCGAATCTGCAAAACAGATTCGGTCTTTTTTGATGGTGGAACAGATGCAACCACAGCAGAACCACCGTTTAAAGCAGAATTCAGAGAGTCAAAATACTCCTCTGTTTCATCTATTAATATGTCATCAATGACCGTTTCTTTATCACCGCTGTTGAGATAAATCGTCATCTTGTCATCGTAGAGATAAATCGCCCGCACGAAGATATTTATAAATCCTCGGCGTATGTTTATATCGTTCAAGTCACCTGTGCGAAGTGAAATCAGATAATGTCTGATCTGAGGCTCTGTATAAACAACCTGCTTGTTCATTTCAATTGCAAGCTGTGCTTCAAGCTCGGCTTTTTCGGTTTTGCGTTTTTCTATTCGCTCGGTTATCATATCAACCGACTGTCCTTTTTCAAGGGCAATCCACAGATTTTCTATTGCCGCTTCCGTTTCACGGATGGCGGCTTTTATTCTTTTAACTCCCGAGCCGTCATAGTCCGCCTGACACGCAGCCGCTACCGATTTCGAAATCTTTTCGATATTTTCATCCGTCAGTAATTTGCGACATACCGAAACAACTCTGTCCTCAATCTTTTCTTTTTGAACTATCTTTTTATCACAAAGCTTTTTTCTTGAATTTTTGCAGGAATAGTAGTGATAAGCATTTTTGTTTCGGCTTGTTCCGCCGTAACCCGTCATCATCTCTCTGCAATATCCGCAGAAAAGTTTTGTTGTCAACAGATATTCTTCTTTGCCTCTTGTTCTGCCCGGAGCCTGCTTATTCTTGTTGAGAATGTGCTGAACTCTTTCAAACAATTCATCTTCAATTATTCTCGGCATACCACCGGGAATTTCCATATCCTTGTAAAGATAAACTCCGATATACCGTTTGTTTCGCAGAATACGGTGCAGACTGTTTTTGTTAAATTCTTTTCCGTGTGCAGTTTTGATTTGCCTTGCATTCAGGTCTCTGTTGATTTCCGCAACGGTTTCGCCGCTTGCATACCGCTCATAAATCTCTCTGACAACTGCCGCCGCTTCGGGGTCAACATAGAATTTTCTGTCCGCATCAACCTTGAATCCCAAACCGGGCAGACTGCCGTTTGAAAGACATTTCTGTGCGTTGATATCCATTCCTCTGCGAATCTTTTGCGAAAGCTCTGCCGAATAATATTCCGCCATACTTTCGAGAACACCTTCAACAAGAATTCCCGATGCATCATCCGTTATGTTTTCCTTTGCGGAGATAACTCGCACGCCGTTCTTTTTCAGTTTCGCTTTGTTGATTGCACTGTCATATCTGTTTCTTGCAAATCTGTCAAGCTGATAAACAAGCACCGCTTCAAAAGTTTGTTTGTCGCTGTCAGCTATCATCTGCTGAAATGCCGTTCGGTTATCAGACGTTCCGCTTTGCGCTCTGTCAATATACTCATCAATAACATAATGACCGTTGGCGGCGGCATACTCATAGCATACTTTCAGCTGACCTTCGATTGATTGCTCCGTCTGACTGTGACTTGAAAATCTTGCGTAGATTACTACGTTTATTTTTTATCGCCTCCTAAAATTTGATTATATATTCTTCTTCGGATTCACTTTATAATTTGTTGCAGTGGAAATATGGAAAATAAATTTCCCACATCACCACAGCACTGCTGCTACTGTGAAACCTTGATATTCCGTTGATTTTATTGCTTGCACTAATTTGGCAAGCAAGGCAAATGTGAACACAAACTTGCCGAATGTTGCTTGCGAGTTGTTCCGATTTTCAACCGTTCACTAACTTTGCAAGCAGGGCAAGTGTAAGCACACTCTTGCAAATTCTGCTCGCAAAAGCGTTCGGGTTTTCAACCATTCACTAACTTTGCAAGCAGGGCAAGTGGGTACCCAAATTTGAAAAAATCAAATTTTTGCACAACTCTTTTTGCCGCTTGTTGGGGATAACCCCAATCCCAAAAATTGAAATAATTTCTTGCAAAATTATTTCAAGCTGCGCTTCTCCGAAGCTTATGTTTTTATAAAAATTTAAATTCTCTGTTTCAATAATAGAACAATTGTTCGACTGATAAAATTATAATTCTGACCATCTTTTTTGTCAAGAATAGTGTTGGACAGAAGTTGATTGTTAACAAAAAGTTTACAATTAAAATTCTCGTTTTTGAGGTTAGCTGCAACATAGCGCAAGGATAAAACCCTTGTTTAAAATCTTTGATTTTTCATCAGAGGAGCTGCGCACTTTACATTCCGTCAGGATATGTATAGAAGTGCGCCCTTCGGGATTATTCGCTTATTTCCGACTATTATTTTGCTGTGTTTTTAACATATTTCATATTCACATCTCCTTTCAATTTTAGGCATAAGAAAACCGCTTCACTAAATGTGAAACGGTTTGAGAGAAATGTATTTTGTTTTTTGTTTCAATAATCAGTTCGACAAATTGGAATTTACTTGTCTTTTTTTACGAAAGTGAATGTCACAGGAGCAAACTCCAATAGTTTTATATCGCTTCCAGTTCCATCCGGTCGTTCTAAACCTAATGTATCGTAATACTCATTCGAATACTTGATTTCACATCGGCAATTATTAAATTGCCCTTGAACAGACTTAACATACTCATACGGTTCGTCTATTGGTTTCAGTTTTAGCGATGCTTTGATTACATCCAAAACCTTTTGTTGCTCTGGGTGAATTGCATTGTCCTTGCTAACAACAAAATGCTCGAACTGTTCCTTACTCCAACCAACAATTTGTTCAACGGCAGTAGTGCTGCCACAGGACAATATCAAGCGAAGAAAGTCCTTGAAATTCATTGCCAAAGGATATACATACCGGTCTACACAGGTTTCTGGATTTACGGCGAAAACCATATCCCTGTATCCACGAATAAAGCAGTAATGGATGTTGTTCTCCCAACCAATTATCCTCGCATCAACAGGAGTGCAAAAATATTCTACGCTTACACCGCTTTTTTCAAACATGAACGTGCAATGCGCACAAAAAG
>JAZSDF010000075.1:0-2226 GCA_045531035.1 Acutalibacteraceae bacterium
AGACATATTCACCGTACAGATAACGGTTGGAAGCACACTTATGACAAATACAACAGCCATAATCATCAACTCAACGGGATAGATTTTTGCCGTATCAAGAACAATGCCCATTGAAGATACATAACCACCCATAAGCACAAGACAAAGCCTTGAAGCAGCAAATGCGAGTATTGTAGAAATCAGACCGATGATGCCATTCTGAATGATGTATACAAGATTAATCTTATTCATACCGATACCTATAAGTCGCATAAGTGCAATTTCTTTTTTCGAGTCATACATATTCAGAAGAGTGATAACCGAAATGATAAAGATGTTCATTATGAGGATTATTATGCAAAGTATGTAAACTATCGTGGTGCTCATATCGACATTTTCCAAAACTTCCCTCAGAACTTCTGACGGATTGATAACGAGAAGTTTTGAGTTTTCGCCGTACTCTGCAGAAAGCTGACTATAGGCATTGAAACTTTTACTCTTTACAAGAATTGCACATACATCGCCGTGGTGCTCGTGATTTTTCTCTTCGTGTTCGTCGTGGTTTTCTTCACTGTGATTATGGGTTGCCCAAACAGTTTCAATAGGAGTGAAAATAACATTGTCATAAGCCGTCTTAGTTTCTTTCAGTATGCCCACAACTGCAAGAGGATTGCTTTCGTGAGCGTGCCCCTCACCGGTGAGTCCGTGTGATGTAATAAGTTGTGAACCTACTGTAAGCGAGTATTTTTCTGCAACAGCGGCACCAATAACACACTGGAACTTTCCGGTGAACATCGTGCCATCTTTTATATCCTTACCATCAAGGAAATCGGCAGTAGTACCGACAATTTTAGCCGCGTTATAAGAGTCACCCATCGTAAAGGGTACAACCTTATTTACACGCATATCCTTTTCGAGTTTCTCAACATAATCATAAGATATGGTGCCGAGCGGCTTTTCTGTAAAGAACATTGTGTTCATCGCAAGTTGAGTAGATGAACCGGAGGGGCCGATAATCATATCATAGTACCCTGCCGTTGTCTTAAAGCCACTGTCAACCTGCTGAGCCACATTATATGCAAGCAAACCCACACAAGCAGAAATCACAATAGAAATAACTACAAGTACTATCTTGGCTTTTTTGATAGCCATATTTTTAAATGCAAACTTAAACATCTCTTCTGCCTCCTGTCATCTTATTCATATCAACAGTGCAGTCGAAATATTTGCCGAGCCTTTCATCGTGGGTAACAGCAATAAGTGTTTTGCCTTTTGAAATTTCAACAAGCTGCTTTATAACTGCTTCACCGATGGAGAAGTTAAGATTACCCGTAGGCTCGTCGGCAAGGATAATTTCAGGCTTTTTGACAATAGCTCTTGCAATAGCTACTCTCTGCTTTTCACCGCCTGAAAGATGCTTGACTTTTCTATTTTTCTTATCAAGTATTTCAAGAGACTCAAGGACATCATCAATACCTGATATATCAACCTTTTCAAGTCTGAGAATACTGATGTTATCCATTACGGTCATTTCATCAATCAGTTTGAAATCCTGAAAAATATAGCCGATTTTTTCAATTCTGAATTTATCTTTCTGTTTCTGACTTTTCTTAGTCATATCCTCCCCGGCAATTTCAATGGTACCTTTCTCGGGCGACAATATACCCGCAATCATATTGAGCAGTGTTGATTTGCCACAACCGGAAGCGCCTAAAAGCATATAGCTTTTGCCTTTTTCAAATGTAATATCGTTATAATCAATCGCAGTTTCATTAGGGAACTGCTTTGATACATCTGTAATTTTAATCATTTTTATCTACCTTTCAGTTTAATTTCGGATACAAAAAACAGGCCTGCCAATGTCAACAAGGCGTGTAGAAAACACGCCTGAAAAGACACGTATACACGTGCCGATACATTAACAAAGCCTGTAAAAGGTAGATATTAAGCTGTAAGTTTTATTTTGTTTGCAACAAGGTTGAGCTTTCTCTTTTCTGTGTCAGCAAACAAAGACATAATTACCGTGTTATGCGAAACACAAATAAAAATACTGTCACACAACAGACACAAAAATATAGATTTCAACAGTTCTCTTTGCAGTGCAATATCACGGCAAATCTGACAGTTTTCACCTATACAGTTATGCTCGGTATTATGCTCAATCAGACAAGCTGAAAGGAGAATGATCGCGCAAAGCATAAGGCAAACAATAAGCTTAAGTTGCTTTTTCATACATTTTCCTCCTTG
>JAZSDF010000041.1:0-4864 GCA_045531035.1 Acutalibacteraceae bacterium
ACTCAAAATCTGGTGGTAGCGATACCGTACCGGTTCGACCCCGGTCACCGGCACCAAAAAACACGGATGATTTTTATCATCCGTGTTTTTTTATTATGATTTATTTGTCACTGTTAAAAGCTGCAGTCTGCATTTTCATACGGCATATGTCATAAACACAAAGACGCATTGCATTACCCATACCTATCGGGTCTTTTGCGTAAGCCAGTTTAAGAGAAAGGATTGTCTGCGGTGCGGAAACAACATAGAGCATTGTAAGTATTCCGCTGTTTCGCGCATAAACGGCAAGAGCGGGATCAAGATAACCTTCGCCCGTAAGGTCGATGCTGGCATCTGTAATAACAAAACCGTCAAATCCCCATTCTTCACGGAGAAGGTCTGTTATAAGTGTTTTGCTTCCGCCGCACCATTCTGTACCTATTCTGTTGTATGCGGACATGATACCTTTTGCATTGCCGTCTTTAACGGTGATTTCAAAGGGCTCAAGGTAAATCTCACGGAGCGACTGTTCGCTTAGCCATGTGTAAAGGCCGTTGGACTGTCTGTTGGTTTCCTGTTCATTTGCAGCAAAATGTTTTACGGTAACAACGATTCCTTTTGACTGTGCACCTCTTGTAACCGCCGCAGACATTCTGCCCGAAAGAAGCGGGTCTTCCGAATAGTATTCATTGTTTCTTCCGCCCTGAGGACTGCGGTGGATATTACATCCGGGTGCATACCAGACATGTGTACCGAGCTGATTTGCTTCTTCGCCGATTATTTCACCGAAATCCTCGGCGAGCTCATCGTTCCATGTGCATGCGAGTGCCGTTGCAACGGGAAATGCGAGTCCCGATTCGGAATAGAGTAAACCGCCTTCACCTTTGATACATGAAGGTCCGTCGTTGTCCGATGTACCGGGAATACCGAGTCTGTCAACGGATGTTGTTTCGTATCCGCAGTCGGTAATAAGTGCAATCATTTCGTCGAGAGTAAGCTGGTCAAGAAATGCATCCCATAGGGTTTCGTCTTTTGCCACGTCGTTTAGAGTTATAACTCCGCTTTTATGTTTGATACCCATTTTCGGTGCTTCGCCCTCTGTAACGGGATCGGGTCTCTTATCGCTGTTTTTAACTTCGGAAGGTGCTTTGTAATCCGAAGGGGGAGTGGGGTAAGTACCGTCGATATCGGCACGTGAAAGATAGGTCAGATTACCCTCTGCTTCCTCAAAAAGATTTTTAATCTCATTGCCCGAATTATCATCTGTTTTATAAACATTCTTTTTATTTACTCTGTATGAATAAGATTTTTCGAATGTTCTAACATCATGTGCAATGTGAATTTTATATTCGCCGGCATCAAGTACCCATGCTTCTTCTTTTTCTGAATCATATGAAGCCATGTCCCTGACATCAAAGCTTATTTTGAGTGTTTCGCTTTTACCGGGTGAAAGAAGCTTTGTTTTGCCGTATGCGGCAAGTTCAATTGCACTTTTTTCAATTCCGTCTTCGTAATAGGGTGCAGAGAAATAAAGCTGAACAACATCCTTGCCTGCAATATCGCCTGTGTTTGTAACCTTAACCTTTACGGTGATTTCTTCTTTATTTGCGGAATAATCAACAACATTCCATTTGAAATCCGTGTAAGAAAGACCGAAGCCGAAAGGATACTGTACTTTTTCGGGAGCCAGGGTTTCGAAATATCTGTAGCCGACATATATTCCTTCGCAGTAGTTGACAAAATATTTCGGGATACCTACAATACCTTTATACATATAATTACCGAAGTTTTCCGATGCAGGGTGGTCTTCAATGTCATATGAAACAGTATCGACAAGCTTGCCCGAGGGATTAACCTCGCCTGTGAGTACCTTGCCGACACTATCTGTGGCAACTTCACCGGGGAGCCACATAATCATTGCCGCTTTGACCGACTCATAATCTTCAAGCCATGACATATCCATTATGTTTGAAATATTAAATACAACAATAACATTATCGAATGAATTGCAAACCTTATCAATCATCTTTTTTTCGTTATCGTTGAGATTGAGCTGTTCAACGCTGAGGTCTTTCATCTCTGTACCGACCCTGCCGATGACAATAATTGCCGTGTCGGAGTATTCAACGGCATTTGCCATTGTTTTTGAACTGATATTACTAATCGGCATTTCAGACTGACCGCCGCCGAAAAACTGCTTGAGAACGGTGATTACATAGCTAATTAATCCAAGATCAAACAGAGTTCCTGAATGGAAAGCATATGTTTTGTATAGCTCTTTATTATATTCTATACCTGCATTTTCGAGTGCGTCATAAAATCCTACCGCATCCGATGAACGGACTGCTCCCGAGCCTGCCGCACCTGCGAAAGCTATTGAACATGATGCTGCACCGAAAACATTGACCTTGCGGTTTTTAAGAGGGAGAGCATTGTCTTCATTTTTAAGAAGAACAATACCTTCCGATTCAATCTGATTGGCAATTTTAACCGATTTTGCTGTTGTTTCTTCGGCAATCAGACTTCCTGCAAATGCAAAGACCGATGAAGAAACAGATAGGATTAATGCAAGAATAACCGAAACAGTGCGTTTGAAAAGAGTGGTTTTGTTTTTCATAGACATTGCCTCCCTGCAAATTTATACTCTAATTATATCACAGTCAGTTTAGCTTTGCAATATTTTCTGTTAAGACATAATAATATGCACCCTGCATCTCTGCAAGGTGCTTTGTAATTATTTAAGTCTGTCAGCTATAATTCCTTTAACGGTTTCGATAACCTTGTCAAGCTCAACCTTCAAGCTGATTTCCTTGTCTCTTGTAACGATTTCGCAAACGCCTTCCTTGAGGTTTCTGGGGCTTACGATAACTCTTACGGGAACACCGAGAAGGTCAGCATCGGAGAACATTGCACCGGGACGGATATTTCTGTCGTCGTAAATAACTTCCATTCTGTCCTCGAGCATCTTCTGATAGAGGTCATCCGAAACGCCCTTACATTCTTCGTCATCAGCTCTGAGGCAGCAAATCTGAACATGCCAGGGAGCAATGCTCATGGGCCATATGGGGCCGTATTCGTCATGATGAGCTTCGCAAACTGAAGCTGCAAGTCTGCCTACACCGATACCGTAGCAGCCCATAATGGGGTAGTGGAGATTGCCTTCGCTGTCAATATACTGCATACCCATTGATTCGGTGTATTTTGTACCGAGCTGGAAGATGTTACCTACTTCAATACCTCTTGAAATGTTGATTGCGGGCTTACCGCACTTGGGGCAAATGCCGCCTTCCATAATCTTTGCAAGGTCAATATATTCAACATCACCGATGTCTCTGCTGATTTTGAGACCTGTGTAGTGGTGGTCCGCCTGATTTGCACCGCAGGAAAGATTGTGTGTGTTTTCAAGTGATTTATCGAAAAGAACGGTAAACTTCTCTCTGTCGAGATTATATGGGCCGATAAAGCCTGCGAAAAGACCGCAGTCGTCTGTGATTACAGCGGGATGAACTGCTTCACCGAGATAGTTTGTGAGCTTTGTTTCGTTGATATCAAGGTCGCCTCTGACAAACACAACAACATATTCATCTGTCATGTTCTTCTGATACACAACAGCCTTGCAGGATTCTTCAAGAGGAGTCTTGAGGAAGTTGCAGATATCTTCGATTGTATGGATGTCGGGAGTATAAACAAGCTCAAGGTCTTTTGATTCGCCTGTCATTTCGTTGTTGATGATGCTTTCTGCAGCTTCCATGTTCGCTCTGTAATCACATTCGGAGCAAACTGCAATTGAATCTTCGCCGATGGGAGTAAGAAGCATGTATTCATGTGAAATCTTGCCGCCCATCATACCTGAGTCTGATGCAACGGTGATAACCTCGGGGATACCTGCTCTTGCAAAAATTCTTTCGTATGCCTTGTAGCAGATATCGTAATATCTTTCAAGGTCTTCCTGTGAAGTGTGGAAAGAATATGCATCCTTCATTGTGAATTCACGGACACGGATAAGACCGCCTCTGGGACGTGCTTCGTCACGGAATTTTGTCTGTACCTGATAAATCATGAAGGGGTATTTTGTATAGCTGTTTGCATATTCACGAACAAGCTGAACAGCAGCTTCTTCATGTGTCATGCCGAGAAGCATGGGTGCATCGTTTCTGTCCTTGAAACGGAGAAGCTCGCTTCCTATGCTTTCGTATCTGCCTGATTCAGACCAAAGAGATGCGGGCATAACAACGGGGAACTGAACCTCCTGACCGTCGATTGCATCCATTTCCTCACGAATAATATTTTCAATTTTTCTTGTGATTCTGCGAAGGGGCATGAAGGAAGAATAAATTCCGTTTGCAACGCCCTTCATGTAGCCGCCTCTGAGCATGAGTGCGTGGCTGTCGATTACGCAGTCCGAGGGCTTTTCCTTAAATCTTTCGCCGCAAAGCTTATCAATTTTCATTATATTTACCTCCAAAAGACCGAAGCCGTAAATTTGTTATAAATAATCCATAATATTTTACAATATACATTTAAAATTGTCAATGTGTATTTTTTTCAGGCTCGAAATTAACGAGATTGCTTTTATTTACACAAAATCAGACACTTTTCACCCAATGTGTGAAGTGAGTGTTACAAATTTGCTTGATTTGATTTCTTAGAAATGGTAAATTGTTCATTGCCGATGCATGCGGCAGAAAGCATCCTAAGATGGTCTTGAAAAAAGAATTTATCGATAAGGTTATTCCTGTTTATGAAAAAATATCAGAGGTTGCAAAGCTTCCGCCGATGATAAATGAATATTCAATAAGAAAAATCAGCGAAAACTTTAATTTTGTAAATACGAAAGCAAGAAACGAACTCGGTTTTGAACCGAGACCCCTCAAACAGTCACTTG
>JAZSDF010000079.1:0-12418 GCA_045531035.1 Acutalibacteraceae bacterium
ATTTACGGATATTATAGACTGTCTCACTTTTGCTTCGGGACTTGATATACTTTCGTCGGGTTGTGACAGCGTTACGGCTGACAGAGATACAGACGCTTTTGTGCTGACGGCAAATGCAACGGTTAATGCTTCTCTTTGTCCGGCACAGACATCAAGTTTAGATTTTCCGTCTTTTATCAGCAAGGATTTACTTTGCGGTACACATATAAACGACGGCAACATACATCTTTCGAAGGAACAGCAGGAGTATCTTGACACGCCGTTTATCAGCGGAACATATTTCGGCACGGGAGATGCTTCGCGAACCATTAAAACGGGATTCAGACCGAGCGTTGTGATAGTCTGCGGCAATCAGCTTCCGTTCATGCATGTAAATTTTACCTCGTCAACAAATAAAACATATGCGGCTGTGGCGGTTGAAGCGGGAGGGTCATACGGTGTGGAAATAACAAACACCGGCTTTAAAGTAAGAAACACTGACAGCGAAAGCGTAAGAGGCTGCCATCCGTTTCTCAACGAACTGGCCACGACATATTTTTACATAGCTTTCAAATAAAAAGAAAAGGGGATTGTCTTAAACCAAGACAATCCCCGATTTTTTATTGGTCGATATTCTGCCAGACAAAACCTACATCCGCACCGACCTGAACAAAGCAGTCAAGGTCGTTTCTCGTGAGAGATGAAACACGTCTGAAGCCGTTCTTCTCAAATGCTTCGCAGAAAGCGTTTGCCATTTCAACATCCTTGAAGGTGATGTGTGTCACAAGACGGAACTGATTACGGTTAACTCCTCCGTCAAAGCCTACAACGAAGCCCGTGCACCACCAATAATCTGTATAGGGTCTGTTGAAAACAGGTCTGTAGTTGCCGTTCTGATACTCATCCCACATGAAGCACATTTCCATTTTGAGCCAATCTTCCTTTTTGGCACAGTTGAAATGAGTGCCGCCGGTACCGACCTTTCTTGTATAGATGCCTACCTCACCGCCGACAAATGCATAACCGTACTGCCCTTTCCAGAGCTGAACAAGCCATTCTTTATTGTTATAAACAAACTTTGTTCTTACGGTATCATAATACATCATTGTGACCGGTGCCATGCTGTCATAGCCTTCGTTGAAACCGAAGTTTGACTGCCATGCGTTTTTGTCATCCGTATAATAGTAATTTCCGTTGGGGTCGTATTTATAGGAAGCTATCGAGGCTGTATCAAAGTTGATATCCGTGTCAGGCGGAATATATTTGGGTGCCTGAGGCATATCAAAAACCTTTGAAAACTGACCGCTGATAACTGTTGTTATCTGTGTGATTTTTTCGGCAAGAGTTGTTGAAACTTCTGCTGTTGCTGATGTTGAAGGAACGGTTGTTGCATCGGTTTCGGAAACCGTTGCAGAAGGAACAACAGTCGTCTGTGCAAGTTCCGTTGTTGTTTCGGTTTCTTCGTCGGTGAATTCATTATAAACGGGATATGAATATCCTGTAGTGTTCTGATAATTTTCGTATGTGTCGGGCACATCGATTGCGGGGCTGTTGCCGCTGTTCATTTTAATTGCGAGAACGGCGGCTATGCAAACAATACATGCCGCAACAACCGATGTGACAATTATCGGCAGTTTGCTTTTCATTTTATTTCCTCCAGACTGTATTCGCGAACAAATGCGTTAATGAATAAGGGACCCATATCCATTGCGATAAGAACGGTTTTTCCGTCTTTGGTCATAAATGTCATGCCTTCGCCTTCGCTTCCCGAGGTGAGATTGCGGTCAAGAAGCTTTTCAACGGCACCGTTTTCGGTATTGATTTTGTAAATCGCCTGAGTGTCGTCATTTGTTGCGGCATAGATGATTCCGTCTTTGATTTCTGCGCCCTGAATAGCATAGGGTGAGCTTTCGAGTTTGATTTCCTTAATTAATTTCATTTCGTCTGCGGTGTCATATGCAAGAAGTACGGTCGGATTTTTGGAATGGTCGGTGCACCAGAGATAACCTGTTTCGGGGTCAACACATACCCACGGCAAGCCTCTTGTTATCTTTTCGGCATCAAGAATGTAGTATTCTTCAAGCTCAAGTGTTTCTGCATCAAAAATACCCACGATGGGATAATCCCAAACCTTGCTGTCCTCAAGACCCGCGTAGATTTTGCCGTTACAGAAACTGAGTCCGCCGATGTGCTTTATTCCGAGTTCTTTGAGTTCATCGGGAATTGCAAAATAGTTTGCATTGATGAGTTTTTTTGCATCGTTTTCTGTTCTGATAAGAGTTGTTTTCGAAGAAAAATAAAGGGTTTCACCGTCGGATGTTATACCCTGCGAGCGGAAATATGCACCTATACCCACAACATTTGTTTTTTCATAATCGGCTCTTTTACCCTCGGAAATCAGGTCAATTCCGTGGGTAAGAACAGAAAACGGAATGAGAATAACTGCAAAAACGACCGAAAGTATTTTATTGATTGCCAATGAAAATGCACCCATTTGAATCATCTCTTTCCCTTTTTTGGTGTCATATAGTATATCAAATAAGAAAAATATAGTCAAGGCGAATGTTTACAGGTCGTTGACAATATAATAAAAAAAGGGTATATTAAAATAAAAAGGAGAGACGCCTATGAATGATGTGAACAAGCTTTATGAGCTCTGGCTTGAGGGTACAAAGGATAATGCTGAAATCCATGATGAGCTTCTTGCAATCAAGGATAATGACGATGAAATTCTTGACCGTTTTTACAGAAATCTTGAATTCGGCACGGCGGGATTGCGAGGCGTACTCGGTGCAGGCACCAACAGAATGAACACCTACACGGTTTGTCAGGCAACTCAGGGACTTGCGGATTATCTTAACAGCAAATATGAAAAACCGAGTGTTGCTGTCGGCTATGATTCAAGAATAAATTCCGATGTTTTTTCAAAGCAGTGCGCAGAGGTTCTGTCGGCTAACGGAATAAAGGTTTATATTTATCCCAATCTTATTCCGACCCCCCTTGTATCATATGCGGTAATGCGTCTTAAGTGTCAAAGCGGTGTTGTTATCACCGCAAGCCACAACCCCTCAAAATATAACGGATATAAGTGCTATGACCCTGCAGGATATCAGATGACGGAAGAGGCTGCCTCCGAAACCTATTCCTTCATTCAGAAGGTTGATATGTTTGAGGATGTTAAGAAAATTCCGTTTGAAGAGGGAATTGAAAAGGGTCTTATCGAATATATTTCGGACAATATTATTGAGGAATTTTATTCTCTTGTTCTGAAAAAACCGATTAATCCCGAAGCTGTGAAGGAAAGCGACATAAAAATCATTTATACTCCGCTTAACGGCACGGGCAATATTCCTGTCAGAACCGTTCTTTCAAGGGCGGGCTTCAAAAATATAATGGTTGTTCCCGAACAGGAAATGCCTGACGGAAAATTTCCGACCTGCCCCTATCCGAACCCCGAAATCAAGCAGGTTTTTGAATGTGCAATCGCAATGACGAAGGAAGAAAAAGCCGATTTGCTTTTTGCGACTGACCCCGATTGCGACAGAGTGGGCATTGCAGTTCTCACAAACGGCGAATATGTTCTTCTTTCGGGCAATGATGTGGGAGTTCTTCTCACGGAATATATGCTTTCCGCAAGAAAAGAAAAGGGAATTCTTCCTGAAAATCCCGCAATGACAAAATCGTTCGTTTCAACTCCGCTTGTTGACAGAGTTGCCGCAAAATACGGCTGTAAGGTGACGGATGTTCTCACGGGATTCAAATATGTCGGCGAATTTATTTCAAATCTTGAAAACGAAGACCGTTTTATTATGGGGTTTGAAGAAAGCTACGGTTATCTTATAGGCACTCATGCAAGGGATAAGGACGGCGTTGCGGCCTCGCTCATGGTATGCGAAATGGCGGCTTATTATAAAAGCAAGGGCAAAACTCTTGTTGATGTTCTTGAAGATATCTATGCAGAGCACGGCTGCTGCGTTGATAAGCTTTACAACTTCGTCTTTGAAGGCGCAAGCGGTATGGTGAAGATGAAGGAAATCATGACTGAGACAAGAAACAATCCTCCCGAAGAGCTTGCGGGGCTTAAGGTTCTCAAGGTCAGTGATTTTGACGAGGGAATGATTAAGGACACCTTAACGGGTGAAAAAGAGCCTCTTGCGCTTCCGAAATCGAATGTTCTTGCCTATGCACTTCCCGACGGAAATTCCGCAATAGTCCGCCCATCCGGCACGGAACCGAAGATAAAAGTTTATATCGCAGGATACGGAAAAACCAAGGCAGAAGCCGAAAAAACAGCCGAAGAACTCGGTGCGGCGATGAAAAAACTGCTTAAAATTTAAGGATAAGTCAAAACCAAGGAGAAGCTTATGAATAAACGAAATCTGTTTGTAAGAATAACTGCTATTATTTTATGCGCACTCATGGTGCTGAGTGTTGTGACCGCTGCACTCTATGCCTTTGCGGCTGAACCGACTGTTGCCGTTGCCTCACCCGATACGGGAAGCGAATCCATGACATGGGTGATTATCGCTGCAGTTGCCGCCGTTGCGGTAATTGCCGGTTGTCTCGTAGTGCCGAAGATGAAAAATAAATAAGATATAAAAACAAGAAAGAGAAGCCTGAAAAAGGCTTCTCTTTTTATGTTATACAATTGTTTTATCTTTCCAGACTGTCAACCATTGTGAATAATTCCGTGAAGAATGTCTTGGGAACTTCCTCGCCTGAATTCAGACCGATAACCTTTCCGTGGTCGCCCTCCTTTGTGGGAGCAACATTCCATATCCCTCTCTGAATTTCGAATTCTTCCTTGTCCTCCGAAACTTTGAGCGGCATTTCGATATATTCATCGCCGAACGGATATCTTGCCGAAACAACGCTTACGAGTCCGTCGTTTTCCTGCCATGTTTCATCGATTGAAATACCGCCGTCGGTTGTTCCTTTGAATGAACCCATTGCAAGCGCAAACGGATAGAGAATGGGCAAAGTGCCCGAAACGGGAACCTGACCTCTGAGAAACGAGCCTTCTTTTGTTGTGCTGTAGGAGTATGAGAAATAGTAGGCATCGGGATTAATTTTGATTGTTTTGTTAAGCTCTGCCGCACCGTCGGGAGTGAGGTCATATGCCGCATGGTCATTGCCCGAAGCGGTAATTGCTTCGATTGCGGAATTATAATCGGTGTCTGTAATTCCGAAATGCTCGAGCTTAAAATCATAAATTCCGTCTGCGTTTGCGGTAAGTCCTGCAACGCCGAAGCAGAGAGTTGCAAGCATATCTGTTGTGTCATTTATTCCCACAAGACCGCCTACGGAATCGAGAACTTCTGTTAATGATGAGCCGTTATGAGGAGCACAGAGTGCGGTTACGCTGTAAACCCAGTCGCCCTTTCCGCCTTCAAAGAGGGGAGAGATTTCGCCCTCGGTTGCACTCTTTTCTTCTTCGCTTCCGTATGCAAGAAGAGAAGCAAGAAGCCTTACGGTTGCACCGCCGAAGGAATGACCGATGAGGTTGATTTTAACTCTTTGACCGCCGTTTATCTTTTCGCCCCACTGAGCAATAAGAGGTTCAGTATATTCTCTGCCGAAGCGTTCGTGGTTGTGTGCTTTTGAATGGGCTTCACCGTAGTCAACGGTTGTGCCCGTAAGTTGTGCGTAAAGCTCGCAGGCTCTGTCCCATGTACTTGAAACGGGACCTACACTCGGTGCATGAACTTCATAACCTTGTTCGTTCAGATATTCAACGAGGTTCATCGATGTTGCACCCCAGTATTGGACAGTATCGTTGACACCGTCGCCCTCACCCCAGCCGCCGAGACCGTGAACAAGAACATAGGGATATTTAATCTTACCGCCGTTGAGTTCCCACCATGCCTCACGGAATCCGCCGAAATATGAGGGAATACCTATGGCGGTTGCTATAACACAGAGTGCGAGAACAAGGGCAATTATTTTTAACCCCTTGCCTTTTTTCTTTTTCTTCTTTTTCAGAAACATTTCATCATTCCTTTCGGGTTCAGCCGGAGAGCTATGTGTGACGGATTCTGTGCTGACTGTATCATTCTTGAGAAGATAGTCGGTCGAAACTCCGAAAAGCTCACTCATTGCAATAATTTTATCTGTATCCGGAAGTGCGTTGCCCGATTCCCATTTTGAAACCGACTGACGGGAAACTCCGAGTGCTTCCGCTAAGGCTTCCTGAGAAAGATTTTTTTCTTTTCTCAGGCTTGCTATCTTTTCCGATATGTTCATCTTTTGTATTCCTCCTTTACTATAAGTCAAAGTTTAACCCCGGATGTAACAAAAATCAACCAATTTAAGTGTACATTTTTTAAAATTCAATGTAAACCGAAGTTTACATTTATTTATTATAACATTTTCAGGATTTTTCTTCAACAAAACAAAAAGCCGACAGACATCTGAAATCTGTCGGCAATTTCATTATTACTTTCTCATTTCTGCAAGGTCACGGTAGTTGATAAGCTTGATACCGTGAGCTTCGATGTGCTGTTTTGTCTGCGGATCGCTCATGATTTTATATTCCCATACTCTGCGTTCCCATGCACCTGTTGTGCCCTTGAGGTCATCGGTTTCGATTGAGGGGTGAAGATAGGTTTCGGTGATGCCGTTCGGAATGTTTGCATAGAGGTTGTAGAGATATTCTTTGAAGTTTTCATAACTCTTATCCTGAGGACCGCCCCATTCGTTGGGAATAAGATAATCGGGAATGGCAACATTGTTTGCCTTTGCAAACTCAACTATTTTGCTGAAAACCATATCAATGACACTCTTGTCAACGTTGATATCGAGCATGGAATTGCCGAGCATCTCTTCGGTAACGTTTCCGGGCATACGGAAGGGAAGACCGTATTCGCCTGCAAGGGAGAGAGTAAGCTGAAGGAGTTCAAATCTGCCTGTTTCGATGCCGTAAAGAGAACCCATATGGTTATCAAGATGAGAAGGGTTTACAAGGCCGAGTCTCTTTGCACGGTCAATCTGTGCTCTGATTTCGCCTTCAACCTCGTCAATGTCAACATGCTCTTCAACCTGGTCGCTTTCATGCCACATGAAGCCTTCTTCGTCACGGAGCGAATCTGTGTTTTTGGTGTTTACGGGTGCCCATCGGTATTTGCTCCATTCACTTGTGAGAGTGAGGTGAACACCGATTGCATACTGCGGATTTTCCGCCGCAAATCTGCAGGCTTCGGGTGCCCATGCGCAAGGAGTCATGATTGTTGATGATGTGAGTGCGCTCTGCGGATTTCTGAAAAGGTCCATAACGGCAAGATTTGCACCTCTGCACATGCCGAAATCGTCCGCGTTGATAATGAGATATCTGTCCATTTTTACTTCTCCTTTAAATTAAATCTTTATATTCAATTTTATTGCCGTCAAATTTATTGATATCAAGTTCTTTTTCACCGATGAGAGCTTTGTCAACCTGCTTTACGCCTTTGACATATTCTGTTTTGCCGGGACAGAAGGGATAAAGTCCGAGAACGCCGAAAATGTACCAGATGGCGGTTGTGCCGTTATCCTCGTCGCCGGGGAATCCGTCGTCTTCGTATGAAAACAGTTCATCGCAGATTTTCTTGACCCAATATGCGGTTTTTTTAACATTTCCGAGTTCGGAATAAATATAGGGAATATGGAAGCTCGGCTGGTTGTTCATTCCGCACTGACCGAAATCGACGGCTGCCATTTCCGTTATTTCATGGATTTCGCAGTTATAACCGTGGATTACATAGTGAGGAGGCTCTGCGAAAAGTTCATCGATTTTTTCGATGAGCTTATCCTTGCCGCCGTAAAGCTCTGCAAGACCCTCGATATCGTGAGGAACGGCAAACGAATTCTGCCATGCACTGCCCTCGGTGTAATCTCTGCCCCATCCGACGGGGGTGAAATCGGGTCTGAAATTACCGTTTTTATCCTTTGCACGCATGAAACCGCTTTCAGGGTCAAAGAGATTTTTATAGTTGAGCGCACGCTTTCTGTATTCGGCTTCAATGTCGGTTTTGCCGAGAATTTTTGCGATTTCCGCAATGCACCAGTCACCGTAAGCAGCATCGAGAGTGAGGTTTACGGATTCTTTTTCTTCTTCATAGGGAACATATCCGAGTTTGCAGTAGCTTTCGGCGCCGTTTCTGCCGAAATCCCTGTGTCCCGAATTTTTAACGGAATGTTTAATCATGCCTTCAAGTGCGATTTCAAGAAGGTCGTTATCGATAAATCCTTTCACCGCACCGTCGCAGATAACCGCATCAACGAGAGTGCTGGGCATACATCCGCACTCACCGATTGAAAGCCAGCGGGGAAGCCAGCCGCTTTCGGTATATTCCATGATGAAGGCACGGAGCATTTCGCGAAGTTCATCCTTTGCAACAAGAGCGAAGAAGGGATAAACGGTTCTGTAAGTATCCCAGAAGCCGTTGTCGGTGTATCTTACGCCGTTACGGGTTGAGCCGTCATGCGGGCAGTAGTGAACAGGATTGCCGCTTTTATCGTATTCATAGCATTTGTGAGGATAAAGAAATGCCCTGTACATACATGAATAGAATGTTTTAAATATTTTTTTATCTTTAGTTTCGATTTTAACTTTTGAAAGATAGCTTTCCCAGAGATTTTCGGCTTCAGTTTTAACCTGAGCAAGTGATTTTGAAGCAATTTCAGTTTCAAGATTGAGTTCAGCCTGCTTGAAGCTTATGTATGATGTTGCGAGTTTGATTTCAGTTGATTTGTTTGTGAGTGCAATATGTATTCCTGATTTCTTGCCTCTGCATTTTATTCCCGAAATGAACTTGTTGCCGATGTTTATCTGCGTTTTCTTAACATCAACACTGCCCTCGGGAAACTTCATAACAAGATAATTTCTGAATTTTACTGCTTCACCGCTCATGTGCATATCGGTTGATGCATAGAGAATATTGGTTTTTGCATCAAAACGGTAGGAATAGTTGCCCTTTACGGGAAGCACGGAAAGGAAACTGTCAATATCCTCGTCAAACGTTATTTTTATAATTGCGCCTCTTTCGGAGGGGGCAAGTTCAAAATCAGCTCTTGAACGGAGAAAACGTGTTTTGAGATAATAGGGAGTGAGAATTGCTTCCTCGGGTCTGTAGCCTGACCAACGTCTGCCGCCTTCAGCAGCGATAAGTCTGTTTTGCGGAAGGAAAACAAATGCGCCGTAGTCTGCAATCCACGGAGAGGGCTGATGGGTAAGTCTTATTCCTTCAAGACTGCGGCTGTCGGGATGATAATACCAGCGGGTATCGTCGTTTGTCTGCGGAGCAAAAGCCGTCATGCCGAAAGGAAGCTGAACAAGGGGCAGAGTGTTACCGTTTGAATAGCGGTGGGTTGATTTGCTGCCTTGTTTTGTGTTTACATAACTGCAATATTTCATTTTTGTTCCTCCGAGAGTATGTTTATAAGGTTATCGATACTGTAAAACCGTGATTTTTTCATTGATGAAAGGAGCTTATCCATGTTGAGCTGAGAATGTTCAACCTCTTTTGAGTATTTCTGCATGGCGGTTATTCTTGCCTGTTTGTCATTAACCGCTTCCGCTTGCAAGCGGCTGATTATGATGTATGAAACCGCCGCGAATTTTGATTTTGTGAGGAGGTCACCGTCAAATACCGCCGTCATGAAATAGCGGAAAACGAAATATATCATCAGGTGCTCGTATTCCCATTCGTATCCGTCGGGCTTTGCGGGAGATGATTTTTCGGCGGCTTCAAGCTTGTTTATCCATGACTCATCAAGCATTTCAAGGTTCTTGAAGTCTTCAAAATACTTTGCAAGAGCTTTGCTTTTATCGGAGTGAGAACCGATGTTATAATTGCTGTTCAGAAAATCTTTTTTGCAGATATCCTTTATTTCGGAAAGTCTGTTTCCCTTTATTAACGCTTGTGTTTCCGCCGACAATTCAAGAAAAGCACTGATTCTTTTTTCTGTCGGAAATTTTCTGTTCTGAAGTATATTTATCGCTGTTTTTCGTGCTTCAATAAGTGTAAAATACAAGCTCGGGTCGATTGCGGTGGGCATGATGTCGGCGTGTTCTTCCTCTGTCAAAAATGTTATTGGTTCGGGATTTGCCATGATGATTCTTGCCGCTTCGGGGCAGGAGAGAGAAATGCCGGTTTCTTTTCTTGCGCCGAAATATGTGACATGCCTCGGAAACTGACGGCAGGTGCGGCAGAGAAAATCATGCCCGAGTTCAATATACATCTCGCAAAGTCCGTTGTCAAGCAAAAACGGACAGCGGCTGACGGAGGGAGTGAAAATACTGTCGCCGTCGGAATCAACGGAAATGAGCGAACGGATTTTTTCGGCATATGCACCGCCGAGGCTTTTATATTTTTCAAGGCTTTCGCCGTCAACAACTATTTCCCATCCCGCACAGCAGGTATCGGGACATTTATCTGCAATGCATGAGAATTTTTTATAGTAAGCAGGATATGTGTTCAGCATATTTTCACCTGAAAAGAAAAGGGGCTGTCAAAGACAACCCCTCTTCGGATTATTGTTGGTTTTCGGGAACGACAATGTCGTTTTCGGGGATTTCGTCCTCAATTATTTCGCCGAATTCGTTTGTTACGGCTTCTGTTTCGGGAACATAAACCTTAAGGAAAACCTTGGTTCCTCTTGAATATGTCATTTCGGCAATCGGTGCCATTGAAACAACTTCGTTTTCTCTGTAATAGCCGTCAGAAACTTCCGTTTTTTCACATTTGAAACCGAGATCCTCAAGTCTTGCAACAGCTTCCTCGTAATCCGAACCGACAACATTCGGAAGAACTATCTGTTCTTCGCCCTTGCTGACATAAAGAACGATTTCCGTTCCCTTGGGAACCATGGATTCGGGCTGGATGCTTTGGGTTACAACATACCCCTTTGCAATTTCATTGTTAAAAACAGGTTCTTCTTTGAACTTAAAATTGCTGTAGAATACCGGATTTGATTCGATTGAAAGATAGCTTTTTTCCTTGAAATCAGGAACCGCAACCATTTCAGTGTCAGTCTGTGAAACAGTGGGTGCAGTGGTTTTTTCCGTATCAAAGCTGAAATTGATTTTGTCACGGAATACAGTTAAAGAAAGAATTATAAAAAGAATCAGACCTATTGCAAGGCTGATAACCGCAGTTGTTACGATAATCTGTGCACTGCCCTTCTGAGGCTTCTTGTTTTTTGTGGTTGCAGCTGCAGGCTTTTTTTGAACAGCTTGCTGCGTTGACGATGCGGCTGCAGGTCTTTGATACTGACCGCTTACCGCAGCGGCGGTGGGAGAAGCGGAAAGTTCAGCTCTGAGCTGTTCAACGGTCCTTGTTCTGTCCTCGGGAAGAATCTGAAGAGCATTGATAAGACCGTTTATAACATATGCAGGGAGAGTTTCTGCGAACTTTCCGGGAACCATGAGTCTGTCATTTGTCATTCTTTCCTTTGCGGAAATCGGGTCGCTTCCGATAAGCGTTCTGTAAAGAACTGCACCGAAGGAATAAATGTCGGTCCAAGTGCCCTGGCTTCCTTCAAAACCGTACTGTTCTATTGCCGAATAACCGTCAAAAAGCTGGCTGTTGAGGTCGCTTCTTGCCGTTCTTGCGGCACCGAGGCAGAACCCCGTAATTTTAACCTTGCCGTCGTTGCCGATGATAAGCGTTGAGGGAGAAATACCTCTATGAATAATACCCTGCGAATGAAGTGTGCTGAGAGTTGAAAGAATAGGCATGAGAAGCTGCTTCGCTTTGTCCCAGGGGATGTAGCCTTCTTTGTTGCGAAGCAGAAACTCACGGAGAGTAATCCCTTCAAAGTGGTCATAAATTGCATACGAAGTACCGTGGTCATCAACGACATTGGTAACGCTTATGAGTGCGGAAAGTCCTTTGAGTTTTGCAAGCTTTGTCCAAAGTTCAACGAAATCCTGACGAAGCTCGGCAAAAACCGATTCGCTTCCTCTCATGACCTGAAGATTGAGATTTGATGTTGTTCTTGCTGTAAATGAATCGGGGATGAATTCTCTGATTTTAACCGCTTTTTTCTCAGAAAGGTCCCAGCCGATATAGGTTGCGCCCTCACCGTTGTATTCAAGCATTTTGCCTACAAGATAACGGTTTGCAATAACTGTTCTTACGGGAAGATACGGGGGTATTTGAGTTGAATCTGCATGGTATCCGCAATAAGGGCATTGCTTGCTGTCGCCGATTTCACGCATACAGCTCATACATAAGTTATCTGAACTTATCATAATCAAAAGCTCCTTTAGTAACCGATGATTACTTTAGAATAAAACATAATGATAATAACAAAAATTGATTTATTTGTCAATGAAGGTGACATTTTTGTAACCTTTTCCGTCAATTTGTTAAATAAATACAGGCAGATTTTGTGTATTAAATATTATAATATATACTTGAAAAGGAATGTGATTATTGATATAATATTACAGAATAGA
>JAZSDF010000143.1:0-23472 GCA_045531035.1 Acutalibacteraceae bacterium
TTTCGCCTCGGTTAACAGTGAGGCAAACATCCTTGTTTGCAACAACATTGCCGAAAGTTTTGGTGATGTTGATAAGCTCAATAGCAGGTGTTCCCAAGTCAATACCTCCTGATTTAATTCTCAAAAACCAATTGAAAAGAATTCAACAGGCTTTTCGGAATTAAATATAAAAATAGGGATAGGCGGAGCTTTCGCTCCGCCTTTTAAATGATTAGTTAAGAAGAGTGATGCCGTCGATGTTAACATCAAAATAAGGAGCTGAACGGAATTCTGATTCGTGGAAATAACCGTCAGCGATAACTTCTGTATCGGGAGTATAAGCGTCGTCTGTATCAACGTCTGCAAGGTATGATGCAAGAGGCTGACCGTTAACGGTAAAGTTTGCTGTATCGAAAACATGAATTTCGCCTGCAACGAGCTTAGTCTTAACTTCTTCAAGTTTTTCAACAGTACCTGCTGCAGCAACATTTGTGTTTACATCTGTAAGAACAACAGAACCGGTTTCGATTGTGCCTGTCCAGTCATCTTCGATGTCCTTGCCTTCCTGAGCGCATGTAATGATGTGCTTGAAATAAGGTGTCCAGTCGATTCTTGAAGAAACGATGAAGGTGTTGGGGCAAGCGTCGATTGTGCTGCCGTTATAGGAAACGTTGGGGATACCTGCTGTTTCGCAAGCTGTGGGAGCACCCATTGAGTCAGCGTGCTGGCTGATAAGCTTGCAACCGCCGTTGATAAGAGCTGTTGCAGCTTCCTTTTCAAGAGCTTCGTCATACCATGAGCCTGTGAACTGAACATCCATTGTAACTGTGGGGCAAACTGACTTTGCACCAAGATAGAATGATGTGTAGCCTGACTTAACTTCTGCATAAGGATAGGCACCTACATAACCCATCTTTGCTTCTTCTGCGGTGAATTTGCCTGCAGCGATCATTTCGTTGAGCTTCATGCCTGCAGCAACACCTGCAAGATATCTGCCTTCGTAGATTGAAGCAAAAGCGTTGCTGAAGTTTGCAAGACCTTCTGTGTGAGCTCTTGTGCCTGTTGCATGGCAGAACTGAACATCAGGGTACTTCTTTGCAACTTCAATAAGGAAGCCTTCGTGGTTGAAGCTGTCAGCAAAGATAAGGTCGCAGCCTTCGTCAACAAGGTCTTCTGCAGCTTCTTTACATTCGGCACTTTCGGGAATGTTCTTTTTCATGATGTACTCAACACCAAGTTCTTCACAAGCAGCAAGCGCCGCGTTGATGAAGTTCTTGTCATAAGTTGAGTTTTCATCGTGAAGGAAGATGAAACCGACGATAAATTTGTCTTCTGCCTTGCTGCAACCTGCAAAGCAGGAAAGAGCAATTACAAATGTAAGAACAAGTGCGATGATTCGAGTGAACTTTTTCATGAGAATTCCTCCATAAAAATTTATTATTATCCAAAAACAACTTCGCCGTTGTCAATGGATTTAATAACCACAAGTGATTCAACCCTGTATCCGAGGGAACGAAGAGAATCTCCGCCGGGCTGGAAGCCTTTTTCGATTACAATCCCGATGCCTTCAAGCTTTGCGCCTGCCTGATTAATTATATTGATAAGACCGTGAACAGCCTTGCCGTTTGCCATGAAATCATCTATTATAAGTATGCGGTCGTCGGGACCTATGTAATCCTTGGAAATGCCGATTGTCGTGGTAATTCCCTTTGTGAATGAATAAACATCGGCTTTGTAGATGTTATCGCCGACATTTCTGTTTGCACCTTTTTTGGCAAATACAACGGGAACTGAAAAATACTGTGCCGCAATGCAGGCAATACCTATTCCCGAAGCTTCAATGGTAATTATTTTATTTATTTTTTCAGAATCGAAAATTCTGCGGAATTCTTTGCCGATTTCACAAAGAAGATCAACATCTATCTGATGGTTGAGAAACATATCAACTTTGACAACATCGTTTCCGACAGCTTTGCCTTGTTCAATTATTCTCTTTTTCAAAAGTTCCAAAAAATCACATCCAATAAATTATAATCTAATTATAATTAACGCTATATTAAAAATCAAGATTTTTTTATAAAAAAAGACGAATTTATACAATATTTGCCTTTCAAGATAAAACCGCCGTATTGACTTTGAAACCGATATAAAATATAATTGACACAGAAAAATCTTTATTATGGAGAGGATTAAATGGCATTTATAAGTGTTTTTGAAGTCATAGGTCCGAATATGGTGGGTCCCTCAAGCTCACACACCGCAGGTGCGGCATCGATTGCCCGTCTTGCTTGGAAAATGACACACGAAAAAATCAAAAGCGTGAAATTTACCCTTTACGGTTCTTTTGCACAGACATATAAAGGTCACGGTACTGACAGAGCGCTTCTCGGCGGTATGATGGGCTTTGAAACCGATGATGAAAGAATCCGCGATTCGTTTGAAATTGCCGAAAAAGAGGGGATAGAATTCTCTTTTGTTGCCAACACAATCGAAACCGAAGTCCATCCCAATACGGTTGATATGGAAATAGAGGATGTTACGGGCAGAAAGCTTACTGTCAGAGGCGAATCAATCGGCGGCGGCAAGGTAAGACTTACAAGAATCAACGGTGTTAAGGTACTCTTTACGGGTGAATATCATTCACTTATCGTTATACACAAAGACCATCCGGGTGTTATTTCAAAAGTTACGTCAAATCTCGGCGAGTGCCATGTCAATATTGCATATCTTCGTGTTTACCGTGAAAATAAGGGCGGTATTGCATACATGATTATTGAGTCGGACGAAGAAATCACGAAGGAAATAGTTGACAGAATTGAGCGCAATCCTTTTGTCAAGGATACCATGCTTATCAAGAAATAGGGGAGGGTGAAAAATGGATTTCAACACAGCAGAAGAAATGCTCGCTTTATGTAAAAAAGAAAATAAACCCATCTCCGAAATCATGCGTCTGAGAGAAATTGTCTACGGTGAAGACGATGCAAAAACAGTTGATGCACGAATGAGAAAATCTCTCGCAATAATGAGGAATTCCGTCAATAAGCCCCTTAACGAGGTTGTCCGTTCTATGGGTGGAATGATAGGCGGCGAAGCGGCAAAGCTTGAAAAACGCAGAGCAGAAGGAAAATCAATCTGCGGAAATGTTCTGACCAAAGCACTTATTTATTCACAGGCTGTTCTTGAAATGAACGCTTCAATGGGTGTTATCGTTGCCGCACCCACCGCAGGGTCAGCAGGTGTTGTTCCTTCCGTGCTTTTTGCGCTTGAAGAGGAATTCAATCTTACCGAGGACGAGCTTGTAAAAGGACTTTTTACTGCGGGTGCAATCGGATGTCTGCTTATGAAAAACGCATCTGTTTCGGGTGCGGAGGCAGGATGTCAGGCTGAAATCGGCTCTGCGGCGGCAATGGCTTCTGCGGCGGCGGTTGAAATGATGGGAGGCACTCCCGAGCAATGTCTTGATGCGGCGGCGATTACAATCGGTAATATGCTCGGCCTTGTGTGCGACCCTATTGCGGGACTTGTTGAAATGCCTTGTCAGAGCAGGAATGCCGCAGGTGCTTCAAATGCTCTCACGAGTGCCGAAATGGCTCTTGCAGGCATAAAATCCGCAGTACCTTTCAGTGAAATGTCCGATGCGATGTACAGAGTCGGTAAAGGACTTCCCGCAGAGCTTCGTGAAACCGCACTCGGTGGTTGTGCCGCAACTCCGACGGGCTGTGAATACAAATGCAAAATTTTCGGCGGATGCAAATAAAAACCGTTATATGACTCACTCAATCGAGTGGGTCATATTTTATCTCTCCCAATCATAGTATTTATTGATTAGGGAGGGCTGATATTGAAAGGAATTGTTGAGCAAAGAGCCATTGAGCTTGCTGAATATATAGTTGAAAACAAATCAACAGTGCGTGCTGCGGCAAAAAAATTTGGTGTTTCAAAAAGCACTGTACATATGGATGTTTCCGAAAGACTGAAAAAGCTTAACCCCGCACTTTACAATGAGGTGAGAGAAATTCTCGACATAAACAAAGCGGAAAGGCATATAAGAGGAGGACTTGCAACAAAGCAAAAATTTTCAAATAACCTCTAAAACATTGTTGAATTTCAAAATAATGTATGATAAAATTATTACGAAAACAAAGGAAAGGACTTGATTAAAATGAAGCAGCTTAAAATCGGCATCATAGGTGCCGGCAGAATCGGTTCCCTTCATGCAAAGTCGATAACATATAATGTTCCGACTGCAACAGTTGTCGGAATCACGGATGTTTTCAAGGCAAACGCAGAAAAAGTTGCCTCCGAGCTTAACATCCCCAAGATTTATAATGACTATAAGGAAATGCTCGCTGACCCCGAGGTAGAGGCAGTTCTTGTTTGTTCGTCAACAGATACTCATGCAGATATCGCTATTGAAGCGGCAGAAGCAGGCAAGCATATATTCTGCGAAAAGCCCGTTGACCTTACTCCCGAAAAGGTAAATGCAGTTATTTCCGCAGTTGAAAAGGCGAAGGTTAAGCTTCAGGTAGGCTTCAACCGCCGATTTGACCATAACTTTGCAAATGTCAGAGCAATGGTTAATGACGGTAAAATCGGCGATGTTCACATTGTTAAAATCACTTCAAGAGACCCTGCACCCCCGCCGGCAGAATATTCCGCAGTAAGCGGCGGTATGTTCCTTGATATGACAATTCATGATTTCGATATGGCTCGTTTCCTTGCAGGCAGCGAAGTAACCGAAGTTTATGCAAACGCAACCTGCCTTGTTGACCCCGCAATCGGTGAAGCAGGCGATGTTGATACAGCTGTTATCAGCCTTAAGTTTGCAAACGGCGCAGTCGGTGTTATCGATAACAGCCGCCGTGCAGCATACGGTTACGACCAGAGAATCGAAGTTTTCGGAAGCAAGGGTGCAGCTGTTGCCTCAAACGATACTCCCACAAACGTTGTATTTATGGGTGACGAAGGCGTTGTTGCCGATAAGCCCCTCTATTTCTTCCTTGAAAGATATATGCAGTCATTCAGAGATGAAATGCTTCAGTTTGTAGAAGCAGTTCTTGAGGATAAACCCACTCCCACAACAGGCGAGGACGGTCTTAACTCAATCCTTGTTGCTCTTGCAGCAAAGAAATCAGTTGCAGAAGGCAGACCCGTTCAGCTTTCAGAAATGATGTAGTTATAAAACCCAAACCACCCGTGATGTATTTCACGGGTGGTTTTTTGTGCAATTGCACAAAATTGTCTGAATCATCCAAAAAAATTAAGAAAAACTTAATTGTTTTCATACTTTTATCTTAAGATTTATTTAGATATAATCAAATTGCAAAACAAATAAAGGAGGTTAACCGTAAATACTTTTAACATTGATAAGGGAGGACAAAATGAAAGAATTTAAAAAAATTACAGCAATTATCCTTTGCGTAATTATGGCTTTTTCTGCAATTCCGTTGTCTGCTTTTGCAAACGAAGACAACGAACGAACACCGCCTTATTGCGAAATTAAATTGAAAGATGGCTTTAAAGATGAAATTCTTCCGGGTGAATCTGTGGAAGTTTATCTTGAATATGACAGAGGTAACTATAATTCATGTTCATTTAAGTGGCATGTATACGGTGCAGGAACACACGACTATGAAAGTCTTGGTTTTGTTTGGGACGGAATAAGAATAACTGCAGTTACTCACGGAACAATTACGGTTAAAATGAGTATGATTTCAAATAACCAAGTAATAGCGAGTGATGAAATTCAGATAACCGTTCTTGATACAAGAACCGATTGGGAAAAATTCCGTGACGATCTTAATGATACAAATACAGGATTAAAAATGTTTTTCGGTATGTTTATAGCAGGACCGATACTTGCTATTGCAGCAATTCCTGTTTTGGGTGTATTGAAATTATTTGGATTGCCTCCATTTAAATAAGATTGAATAAATTGGCAAACACAGAACCTCCCGTGATTAGTTTCACGGGAGGTTTTTTACTGCTTCATTTCTTCATTTTTCCTTTTAAAAAACTTGACATAATTATCAAATCTGCAGATTTTTTCTTCGCCTTCCATAGCGGCTAAAAGCTTCAATGCTCTTTTTGTTTCCTCAACCGCCTTTTCTATATCTCCCTCATCACGATAAAATTCAGCGATTTTCCACATCATCTGAATAAGTGTTTCAAAGGATATCCATTTCTGCTTTTCGGCGGCATCATATTTTGATTTACCGTCAAGAACAAACGCCATTTCCGAAAGTTTGGTGAAATATATTTCGGGAATTTGTTCCAATGCCTTAACTGCACTTTCTGTGTCGCCCTTTGCACTGTAAGCATATGCCAGAAAGCGTAATGCATCATATTTAACTTCATAGCAATTTGTCTTGTCGATAAGCTTTGAAGCAAGAGCGATTGTTTCGTCAGGGTTTTTGCTGTAGTTTATAACATAAAGCATATTGTTGAGAAGAATATCATTGTCGGGATATTTCTTCAGACCCGTTTCAAGAATTCTCCTGCCTTCATCGGGGTCGGTTTCTCTGAGCTTATAGGATTTATAAACCAATTGTTCGATTTCCTTATCCTTTTCGATTGAATCATAGCACAAAACCTCATCGGTTGATACACCGAAAAAATTGGCAAGAACAGGTATCAGCGTTATATCCGGAAGAGCGATGTCATTTTCCCATTTGCTGACCGCCTGAAACGATACGCCGATATTTTCCGCAAGCTGTTCCTGAGTCAACCCTTTCTTTTTTCGCAGGGATTTTATTTTATTTCCTATTCTGATTTCCATATATTCTCTCCTTTTTGTTGGGATAAGAACGTCCTTGCAACTCCATTATACGAAATGTGCAAAAATAATCAATAACCGCCCAAACGAGATTTTTCAACCGACGGTAGAAAATAAAAAAGACGGTTTTATCAACCGCCAACATTATTATGATATCATATACAAAACAAATGGTCAATAGATTCTTAACAATTTATAGGCACAGTGCACAAAAATCTCTGTTTTGTATAATTGAAAAGCAACGATTTTGTACAATATTCCGTCTTGAAAATGCAGAAAATTCATGCTATATTATAGTCAAGGAAAGGGTGATACCGATGTACAGGTAAAAACCTAAGACACGAAGATTTCAAAAAAACAAAGAAACAGAAATCAGTAAGTCTTAACCGACAATCTTAAAAGAAGCGAAAATAAAATAATCGAATAATTTAAGATTGGACAATACCGCAGAAAGAGAGGTTATCCAAAGATGTTAGATATCAAGAGTTCAATGAAATAACCCTTGGCTGAATGTGTAAAGAAACATCAGTCAAGGGTTATTTCTTTTTGTGAGGAAAATAAGTGGTGTTTTACGCAAAAAACACTTGATTTTTATTTCGATATGTAATATAATTTTTCAAGTGTCAAATTAATGGCTTTTCGGGGTGTAGCGCAGTTGGTAGCGCGCTTGGTTCGGGACCAAGAGGCCGTGGGTTCAAATCCCGCCACTCCGACCAAAAGATGATAATCCGAACTCTCTCCTTAAGATTGGATATGAGTTCGGATTTTTTCTTTTGTAATATTCAGATGAGTTATCTCCTTCGGCGGAGGGGAATAGTTTTGCAGTAAAAATATTTGTTAATTGTTTTCAATCCAATGTGCCAAAATGAATATCGGACGGAGAAGGTCACGGAGGATTTTGTCAATAAGTGACAGTTTGCATTTGAATGTAATTTTTCCTTCTTCAACCGTACCGTCTGCATTTGTTATTTTTGCGTGAACAGTTGCTATGCCGTCACCGATGCATCTTACCGTTCCGTTCTTTGAAACAAGGATAACATTTGTATTTTCCGAATACCACTCAACGCTATCATATAATCCGTCAGCCGGATTTACCGAAAGAATGATTTCTTCGGATTCAAAAATGCTAAGCTCATTGACCGGTGAATAAAGCGAAACCGATTTGACTGTTTTAATTTTCAGCTTTGAGATTGCGTCAAGAATGGCATTTGTTTGCTCATCAACGATATTCTGTTCGCACGAATATCGCCCGCTGACATCAACTTCGAGCGCCGAATCAAGAATTAATATGTTTTCATAAATATTTCGGTTGATTTCGCTTGCTTTTCTAACTGCTTCATAATAAGCGGAATAATCGGCGGGCGTGGTATCTTTCGTGATAATTTGGGTTGCAATTGAAGACATGCTTTCCATATCGTTCTGGGTCATTATGCAGTAATAATACGGAGCTTTATCTTCTTGAGTGAATGTATACGAGCTTGTTGTTGCACCCTCAATCGGTGTGCCGCCTTGCGTTGATTTGACAGTATTGCTGTACCACTGATAGGCAAGGTCAAATCCTACCGCTCTGATATAAACTGTTTCACTGTTTTCGGTTATATATTCGGGGATTTCATTGTAGATAAGGGGGATTGCAACAAAACTGTATCCTTTATACTTTGAATATCGCTCAATAAAAGTATTCGGCGTGCCGTAGACTGTCAGATTTACCGCATTGTCGGTTGACTCGATAAAATTGTTGGAAAGAAGGATACCGCTGTTATCGGGCATATCTGCGGTAGTTTCAAGATTTCTTGCGTCAATGAATTCAATTTTGCAATTATTGAAGGCATACTGACTGATAGATTTTATTCCGGAAATATCAAGGAAAAAGATATTCTGGCATCCGGCAAAGGTGCTGGGAGCGATTTCCTTGACGGATTTAAGATAGATGCTTTTGATGTTGTTGGAATGGTAGAACATGTTGCTTACCGTTTTTTCAAGCTTAGGTGCACTGAAAATTTCAAGACTTGAAGGAAAGGATGGGATAACGGTGAGTGAGGGCATAAGTTTGTTCTCAAAACCGGTCATTTCGGGAAGATTAACGGATCTGAGAGAAGAACACCCTGAAAATGCGTTTGAATAAATTGTTTCTGCCTTTTCAAGTAAAATGTTACGGAGCGAAATGCAGTTTTCAAACGCATTGGAGTTGACAAATGTTACATCGGGGAGCGTTACACTTATCAGATTTGTGCAGGTGCTGAAGGTGCCTGCGGGAACATATGAAAGACCGGTTATTTCAACATCGGCAAGCGAAGCACATCCTCTGAAAACACCGTCGCTGAGATTACCGATTTTTTTAGCGTGAACGCTTACAAGTGCATTACATTCAGAAAAAGCATTTTTTTCAATTTTATCAACCGTGTTGAAAGTTACGCTTGAAATCGAACAACCCATGAATGAACCCTCGGGGATTGTTCTTATTTTTTCAAGACTGAGCGAAAATGATCTTTCTTCAAGTTCAAACTGATTTCTTCCCGCATTATAAAATGTATATTTTCCGATATCTGAAATCTCACCGAAATAAAGGTTTCGGATATTGATGCAGCCGTACAAGGCTTTATCACCAAGTTTTGTTGTCTTATATGCTGATACTGTTCGAAGCTTTTGACAGTTTTCAAATGCAGAAGCACCGATTTCCGTTACGCTTTTCGGAAGAACAATCTCGGTTAAATCGCTGTCTGCAAATGCGGCGTTACCGACTTTAGTAATTGTTATTCCGTTAACCGTTTCAGGGACTGTAATGTTGAGTGCCGTGCCGCTGTAGGAGAGAAGTGTTCCCGATGAATCAACGGTAAGCTCGTTTTCATTGGCGTAGGGGATGACAAAAGCACTGAAAGTGGCAATTGATGAACGGTATTTTCCTTCGGAATATGCAACAGCCATAAGAATTGTTGTTTCGGAGAGAACAACAGGAATTCCGTCATAGAGCTTTGCTGAAGGGTTTTTTCTTGAAGGAACCGTTCTGTCGGTTGTGTAATAAATCTCGGCATCGGTATCGTCACAGAAAATCTCAAGGTTTACGTTTTCGGTATAATAAGCGGGAATATGAGAAAAATACGGTTCTTTTGTCTTGTTACCGTGAAGAAGATCTTCATTATAATACGGCATGAAGAGCAGACCGCTGCCGAATTTTTCTTCTGATTCGTATTCATTGACCTCGATGGCAGATGACCGAATGATTTCTCTTATGTCCTCGGGTGAGGCATGTGCCTCAACCGAGATGATTGCCGCTGCGGCAGCCGCTGCAAACGGGGATGAGAAGGAAGTTCCTTTCACAGTTACATATCCTCCGCCAATGTCGGTTGTAACAATACCAACACCCGGTGCCGCAATGTCAACACCGTTTCCGTATGAGCTGAAGTTAGCGAAAACATTATCGTTGTTTATTGAGGATACCTTAAGAACGGTATCGTAAGATGCAGGATAATAAGCTGTATCCGATGCGTCGTTTCCCGCCGCACCGACAACAACAATGTCATTTTCCTCTGCGTTTCTAATGGCAGTTCTGAGTATTTCGCTGTCTTCTTCAAATCCTATGCTGACATTGATGACATCAACACCGTCTCTTATTGCACAGTTAATGCCGGCTGCAACGGTTATTACCGTGCCGTTGCCCCATTTATCCATAACTTTATATGGCTTTATATAAACATTTTCGAGGGTACTGTCCGCAATAATACCTGCAATTCTAGTTCCGTGCCCATGATCATCCTCAGAGCTGTTTCTGATTCCCGAGGCACTTGTGTTGATTTTGGTGGGTATAACTCTGTCTTCAAGAAAAGGATGGTCGGAGTCGACGCCTGTATCAACAACAGCAACAACTGTATCGGTTACAGAAGGTGCTTTAATAAGAATATCGCTGTTGAATTTGTTAATGCCTATATGTTCAGGACCCCACGAAAGATCTTTGGTTGTTTCTTCAACGGTAACGGGATGCTGTTCGATAACGGAAGGATCGGTGGATTTAATTTTTTTGTCAGCTTCAACATAGTCTATTCCCGATCTCGTTGAGTAATAATCATATGCTTTTGATGCATCGTGACTGTTTTCGAACTGAAGAACCCACAGACCGTCACATCCTCTTATAACAGATGAAGCGTTCAGTGTGTCGATTTTGCCGTTACACTTAACAATAAGTCTTGCAGTTTCGAAATTGTTACACTCGTTTTCACAGCCGGAAGATGTTTTTTCGGGAAGGTTTGAGGATTCGTCAGCAGACATAAGAAGACCGCCGATTTCATTTGCAAATTCCTCTGCGGTAAGACAGTCGGAAACGCTCTCTTGGGTAACAGCAAATACAATATTCCCGAGCGAACCAAAAGCTATCAGAAATCCCAGAACCGCACACATAAATTTTTTCATATACAAACTCCTCTAAAGATAACGTCAGTTATCTTGTTAATTTTGCTGCAATACAAATATTTTTCTATTTTATAATAATACAACTATTTTTCCGAAAAAGCAATAGACGATTATTCGAAAATGACAAAAAGCATGGTGCTTGAAATCGGAAAAAGTATTTGATATAATTTTTATATAAAGGAGGATGCTTATGATTAAAGATTTGGTTATGAAAAGCAGGTCGTACAGAAGATTTTATGAAGAAGCAAGCGTTTCTTATGATGAATTGAAGGAACTTATTGAAATTGCCAGATATGTTCCGTCAACGGTTAATTCACAGCCTCTTAAATTCATGATTGTCAATGATAAAGAGGGGAACGAGAAGGTTTTTTCAACATTAGCATGGGCGGGACTTCTAAAGGATTGGCATGGGCCCGAAGAAGGCGAAAGACCGTCGGCATATATTATTATTCTCGGAGATTTGTCAATCGGCAAAAACAAACACCTCGATGTCGGTATAACCGCGCAGACAATTATGCTCGGTGCGGCTGATATGGGTCTTGGAGGATGCATGTTCGGGAGCATACAGAGAGAAAAACTTGCGTCTCTTTTCGATATCGATACCGAAAAATATTCGATTGAACTTGTTATTGCTCTCGGGAAGTCAAAAGAAACCGTTGAAATTGTTGACTTGCCCGAAAGCGGTTCAACCGCATATTACCGTGACGAAAATAAGGTTCATTATGTTCCCAAACGCTCGGTAAAAGATTTGATAGTAAAATAAACGGTGGGTGGGGATGGCTCACGGAGATGAAGAAGCCGTTTCCTTCCGATGACAGGCGTATATGCTATACGTCGAGTCGGAAAAAACGGCTAAAAAGAAACATATAATAAAACCAAATTATGTAATAAAATAAAATTGGCTTGGACAGGTTCATTTCCCGTTCAAGCCAATTATTATTTATTCAGTTTCTTTTGGTCTTCGCTTAGTGAGACATCCCTTAATGGTGGAAAAGTCTCATGCCTGTGAAGCACATAACCATACCGTGGTTATTGCATGCTTCGATAACATTGTCGTCTCTGATTGAGCCGCCGGGTTCAGCAATGTAAGTTACACCGCTCTTTGAAGCTCTTTCAATGTTGTCGCCGAAGGGGAAGAAAGCATCGCTGCCGAGAGCAACACCCTTGATTGTTGCGAGATATGCTTTCTGTTCTTCCTTTGTGAAGGGTTCGGGTCTTTCGCTGAAGTATTTCTGCCATTTGCCTTCTGCAAGAACATCGTCACATTCGTCGGAGATATAAACGTCAATTGTGTTATCTCTGTCTGGTCTGCCGACAGTATCAAGGAAGGGGAGATTGAGAACCTTGTCATGCTGACGGAGATGCCAGATATCAGCCTTGTTGCCTGCAAGTCTTGTGCAGTGGATTCTCGACTGCTGACCTGCGCCTACACCGATTGCCTGACCGTCAACTGCGTAGCATACGGAGTTTGACTGAGTATATTTAAGAGTGATGAGAGCGATGATAAGGTCACGCTTTGCATCGTCTGTCATTTCTTTGTTATCTGTAACAATGTTTTCAAGAAGAGCATTGTTGATTTCAAAATTGTTTCTGCCCTGCTCAAATGTGATACCGTAAACCTGCTTTGTTTCGATGGGAGCAGGAACATAATCGGGGTCAATCTTAACGATGTTGTAGTTGCCGTTTCTCTTGCTCCTGAGAATTTCGAGTGCCTCGGGTTCATAACCGGGAGCGATAACGCCGTCGGAAACTTCTCTCTTGATGAGCTTTGCGGTTGTAACGTCGCAAATGTCGGAAAGAGCAATCCAGTCACCGAAGGAGCTCATTCGGTCTGTACCTCTTGCTCTTGCATATGCAGTTGCAAGGGGAGAATCGTCAAGACCTTCGATATCGTCAACAAAGCAAGCCTTCTTGAGCTTATCGCTCATCTTGATACCTACTGCCGCAGAAGTGGGGCTTACATGCTTGAATGAGGTTGCTGCGGGCATACCGAGAGCCTCTTTGATTTCCTTAACAAGCTGCCAGCTGTTGAAAGCATCAAGGAAGTTGATGTAGCCGGGTCTGCCGCTGAGAATTTCGATGGGAAGCTCTGTACCGTCTGTCATATAAATCTTTGAAGGCTTCTGATTGGGGTTACAGCCGTACTTAAGTTCAAACTCTTTCATTTCTCTTCTCCTTATTTATTCTTGTTAATCATTCTGCTGTCATATTTGCCAGTTTCAAGGTCGATATAACGGACATAGAGTGAAATCTTATTCTGCTCATTGAGGTTTTTCCATATGAGAGAAGTGAATTCATCAATGTCATCAGGAATTGCAACTCTTTCGGGTTCGCCTGTGAATGTGGGTATGGGATTGCCGTCGTGGTTATATGTGTGAATGAAATGACCGAGACCTGCAAGAGAGGGATATGAGAAGGTGTATCTGTTGCAAGCTGTACCTTCAGCATCTGCACTCTTAAGGATGCTCATCTTATATGAGAAATTGCCGTCTGCAAAAGTCATCATACCGCTGATTCTGGGAGTCCAGTTGGGTGAATCGGGCTCAAATTCTCTTGTTTCAAGAGCCTGCTCAAATGTTTTTCCGTCTTTAAGGAAGTCATAAACGGTATCAGTCTGGTCGCCGTTGGTAACGATAAGATTGTTTTCGTGAATTCTGATGGGGGAATAGATGATGAGTGAGGGGTCCTCAACCTTTGAGGCATCAAAAGGATGAATAACGATTTCATCACCGTTTTCAATGAAAACTCTGTTTCTGCTGTTTTCGCTTCTGCCCATGATGAAGTAAGCGGTTACAGCCTTTTTGCCGTCTGCGCTCTTACCGATAACAATACCTCTTCCGACATATGTGTTATCCTTGATAAGCTCGCCCATGTTGTTGATTTCGTAAATGCCCATTTATATCTTCCTTTCAAATAACATATAAAATAATTCTATTATATTATACAAAATTTGTCAATAAATTTAAATCTTGATTTTCGGCTTTTTCCATTTTCCGCATGCAACGTAAATCGCACCTACAACGATTGATGCAAGAGATGCAAGACCTGTTGCAAGACCGATGCCGTTGAAACCGAGGTCTGTGAGATTAACAATGAGATATGCAAACGGAACTCTTACGAGAATTGAACTGAAGCAGGCATTGAAAAGCGCAAAATTTGTATATCCAGCACCGATTGCAAGACCGTTCATGCAGAAAACAAAGGGGACAAAAAGATAATCGAGAGCAATAAATCTCATATATTCTGTACCTACGGAGATTACTTGCGGGTTTGTATCAAACAGTGAGATAATCTGTTGAGGGAAAAGCTGAACGAGAATGAAAACAAAAGCTGACATTGCAAACGCGATTCCCATGCCGGTAAGCATTGTTTTCTTTGCTCTGTCGGTCTGACCTGCGCCTATATTCTGACCTGCCATTGAAGAAACCGCACTGCTCATTGCGAGCGAAGGAAGAACGGCAAAGGAGTTTACCTTGCCGCCGATACCCTGACAAGCCGAAGCTATATCAGCAATCGGAAGCGAATTGACAAGAGCTGTGAGGGTTAGAAATGAAAATGAAACAACAACCTGCTGAACGGACGAAGGAAGTCCGAGCTTAAGGAGCATTTTCATTTTTGTTCCGTCGATTTTGAAATCATTCTTTTTATATCCCACAAAGAAATGATTCTTTGCAAGATAAATAAGCGAAAGAACAACGCTGAGCGCCTGAGCAGTAATTGTTGCAATTGCTGCACCTGCCGCACCCATTTTGAACGGACCGACGAGAATAATATCGCCGATGATGTTAACTATTGTCGCTATAAGAACAAAATAAAGAGGTCTTTTTGAGTCGCCCATACCTCGGAGAATTGCACTGATAACATTATATGCAAACATGAAAACCATGCCTGCCATGCATATCATATAGTAGTTGAATGCTTCTATGTATGCAACTTCGGGAGTGTTGAGCAGCTTTAAAAGTGTATCGCCAAGAAGAAGCATAACCGCCGTGCATATAACAGCAAGAACCATATAAGCGGTGAAAAGAGTTCCGATAGTTTTTCTCTGTTCATCGAACTTCTTTGCACCTCCGTACTGTGCAATAAGCACCGTTCCGCCGACGGCAAGACCGAATGCCGCACCCGTAACAAGAATGTTTATCTGGCTTCCGATGTTAACGCCCGTGATACCGTGTGTGCCGCAGAGCCTTCCGACGATGATCATATCTGCAACAGAATAAAATGCCTGAAGAAGATTTGAAAGCAAAAAGGGAATTGAAAATTTGATAAGCTGTTTACCGACACTTCCCTGTGTCAGGTCCTGTCTGAATTTATCTGCCACGATTTATTTTTCCTCCTGCTTTTTAGGCTCTTTCATAGTCAGAGAAATTCTCTTTTTAGCTGCATCAGCGGCAATGACCCAAACGGTAACAATCTGACCGACTTTGAGAACCTCCGAGGGATGTTTGATGTATTTGTTTGTTATCTGTGAAATGTGAACAAGTCCGTCCTGATGAACTCCGATATCGATGAATGCACCGAAATCGATAACATTTCTGACTGTACCTTTAAGCTCCATTCCCGGAACGAGGTCTTTGATATCCATAACATCCGTGCGGAGCATCGGAGGAGGAAGCTCATCTCTGGGGTCTCTTGCGGGCTGGATAAGCTCTTTAACTATATCCTTGAGTGTGGGAACACCGATACCGAGCTTTTCCGCAACCTTGTCTTCGCCGAGTGACTCGACTGCCGATGTGATATCCTTGATTTTTTCTGTTCCGATATCGTCAAGTGAATACGAGAAAAGCTTGAGCAAATCCTTGGCGGCTGAATAGCTTTCGGGGTGAACGCCTGTGTTATCAAGGACATTCTTGCTTTCGGGAACTCTTAAGAAACCTGCACACTGTTCAAATGCCTTTGCACCGAGCTTCGGAACTTTTTTGAGCTGTGAACGCTCTTTGAATTCGCCGTTTTCATCTCTGAATTCAACGATGTTTTTGGCAACTGTTGAATTGATGCCCGATACCCTTGAAAGAAGGGGAGCGGATGCTGTGTTAAGGTCAACGCCGACAGAGTTAACCGCATCTTCAATAACACCGTCGAGTGCGGCATCAAGCTCTTTCGGAGGCATGTCATGCTGATACTGACCCACGCCGATTGCTTTCGGGTCGATTTTGACAAGTTCTGCAAGGGGATCCTGAAGACGTCTTGCGATTGAAACAGCGCTTCTGAGAGAAACGTCATACTGCGGGAATTCCTGAGCGGCAAGCTTTGAAGCGGAATATACCGAAGCGCCTGCTTCGCTTACAACCATGTATGAAACTTCTGCATCGATTTCACGGAGAACCTCTGCAGCGAAGATTTCAGTTTCCTTTGATGCGGTACCGTTGCCGATTGAAATGCAGTTTACATTATGTTTTGCGATAAGCTTTTTGATGAGCTCTTTTGCCTGATTTCTTTGTGCATCGGAATGAGTTACATAGATAACACCTGTATCGAGAACCTTGCCTGTAGGTGCAACAACAGCAACCTTGCAGCCTGTTCGGTAACCGGGGTCAAGTCCGATAACAACCTTGCCCTTTACGGGAGGAGCAAGAAGAAGCTCTTTTGTGTTGAGCGCAAAAACCTTGATTGCACTTGCAGCGGCATTTTCGGTAAGCATATTTCTGATTTCTCGTTCAATCGAGGGGTAAATCAGTCTGTTATAGGCATCTTCACCGGCCTCACGGACAGCTTCCGTGCAGGGCGAACCCTCAGGATTGAGAGTTGCGTTGATGATAACATTTGAAGCTTTAACCGCATCAAGAGTGACATTGACCTTTAAGAATTTTTCCTTTTCGCCTCTGTCGATTGCGAGAACTCTGTGTCCTGCGATTGTTTTGACGGGTTCGGAATATTCATAATACATTGTATAAACGCTGTCTGCATCTTTATCTGCAGCGGTTGATGTAACAACACCGATAACGCTGAAAAGGTTGCGGAGTCTGCGGCGGATATCGGCATCGTCGGAAATGTTTTCAGCGATAATATCAAGAGCACCTTTAAGTGCATCTTCTGCTGTTTCAACGCCCTTTTCGGGGTCGATGAAGCCTTCTGCAAGCTCGATGGGAGCTGCAGACTCTTTGTTCTGAGCATAAATTGCATCTGCAAGGGGTTCGAGACCTTTTTCTCTTGCAACGGATGCTCTTGTTTTTCTCTTGGGACGGAACGGACGGTAAATATCTTCGATTTCCGCAAGAGTTGATGCTGCATCAAGCTTTGCGGCGATTTCGTCCGTCAGCTTTTCCTGAGCCTCGATTGAAGAACGGACTTCTTCGCGGCGTTTATCAAGATTTCTGAGATATTCAAGTTTTTCGGAAAGTTCTCTGATTACCTGGTCATCAAGAGTGCCGTGAGCTTCTTTTCTGTATCGTGCGATAAAAGGAATGGTGTTTCCTTCATCGATGAGATTAACGGTGTTTTCAACCTGCCATTTCTGCAGACCGAAATGCTTGGTAAGTTCCTGAATAATATCCATTGTTTGCTCCTTATTTCTTTAATTGTCTTATATCTTTTCCGAGGAATAACAGAGAAACGTAATTGCCTATTATTCTGGAAGTAACTCTTTGTGTATACTTATCTTCAAGCTCCGTTTCGGTGAGATTTGTGCTGATTATAACGGGCTTTGAACGATTGATTCTTGTGTTGATAATATTATAGAGAGCAGAAGTCGTGAAGCTTGTGGCAAACTCCGAACCGAGGTCGTCGATTATAAGCAAATCGCAGTCAAGAAGCTCCTTTTCTCTCTCTCCGTTACCGGAATAGCTGAACTTCTCTCTTTCAAGCGAAGAGAAAATATTCTGCGCCGAATCATAGATAACATTGTAGCCTTTTTCGGTAACCACATTTGCAATTGCAAGGGAAAGATGTGTTTTGCCAAGTCCCGTTGCGCCGTGCATATAAAGGCTTTCGGATTCGCTGTCAAAATCCTCGGCATAGCATCTGCAGTATTCCGCAACGCTCTTCATTCTGTTTTGAGGAGAAATTCCGAGATTCTGGTCAACGGGAAGGGGATAATATGTTATATCAAAATTATCAAAACTGCATTTTGCGCTTGCGGAAACAGCGGCAAGCTCTTCTTTGGCGGTTTCTTTGAGAAGTTCTTTTCTACATTCGCAGACATAGCCTCCCGAAAAACCGGTATCACTGCACTTCTTGCAGGTATAAGGTGTTTCGAGATAGTCTTCGGGATATCCGTTTGCCGAAAGAAGTTTCTTTATGTTATCCTGAATGGCGAGATTGATTTTTGAAAGCTGTTCAATATATTCCTGAGCGTTTTCTCCCATTCCGATACCCTTTATGACGGCAAGACCCGTTTGAGCGAGCTCTGCCTCGTATTTTGTGATTTCTGGTATTTTTTCGGAAATTTCAAGCTTTCTTGCAAGCTGGATACGTTCGGCTTTTTTGCGTCTTTTCTCAAGAGTCTGTGCAGCTTTTATGTACGTCTGATTGCTGTAGCTCATTATTTCTTCTTCCTTTCGTATTTCAGCTCGCCGTGAAGCGACTGCTCTTTGAATTTACCGAGGTCATAAGATGCATCAACACCGCTTTTGGTTTTTGCAGCGGGCTTTGATTTGTCTTTTTGCTCTTCAGCCGCATTTTCAATATCAGCGGGAGTTTTGAATCCTTTGTCATGCCAATTCATGAGGATTTTATTTATGTATCCCATGCTTAACTTTGAAGTGTGGTTTGCCATTTCTTCATAAGCAAGCAAAATCATATTGATACTGAATTTCCATTCAGTATTCCATCTGCGCAGATATTCCGTCTGTTTAACGGTAGGGCGGGGATTTGTTATGCCGGCATACTGCGAGAATTCTTTCCATACAGTGTTTGCGTTTTTCAGAATTGATATCTGCTCCGCCGCTTTTTCAAGGGTGTCAATTTCTCTTGTGCCCCAGTCTTTTCCGACCGCTTCGAGATAAGCATAATTTGACTTGCCTATTGAAACACAATAGTCAATCATCATGAACAAAACTTCAGTTGGCAGACCGTAATGGTCATGGAGAAGAAGAAGTGTGCATTGACCGTCATATCCGATTGTTTTTCCGAGCATCTGCTGAGCTTCGTTGAAAAGATGACCGATTTCAGGCGACTCCTCAATTCTTTCAAGAATTTCACGGCTTGACGGTTTTGACGGCACAACGGAAACTGCAGGAATTTCAGGCTTTTTTATTTCTGCAGAAGGTTTCTCTTTTTTAACCTCAACTGCGGGTGCGGTAGTGACGGCCTGACCGTTTTCGGAAAGAACACCCGTAAGCACCCAGTACTGAAGATAGTCCGAGGCGTCTGATTTGTTGATTTTGAGAGCCTTGCACATTTCATCTAAGTCGGGATTATCCGTAGAATTGCGGAGAATCCAGAGCAAAACCTTGAGCTGGTCGCCGTTTGCAAGGCGGATATGCTTGTCCACAATATCCGTAGGCACGGCAAATATTGACTTGAAAACAGCGGGATTGACCGAATAACTCATAATGATTCTCCGTTTCGTTATTTTAACAGTAACTTATATTATACAATTTTTTTAACGGAAATGGAACAGAAAATCGCAAAAAAATAAGCTTTGTGCAATATTCTATATTATAATGTAATATATCACAATACATTGTGTTTCTGTATTTGCAAGACCACAATCATTTTGTCAAAAGCTACAAAAGGGAAGAAAAAGAGACTGCCGAAGCAGTCTCTTAATCATTGCGTTTTAAAATCAAACGGCTCTTGTAACCTTACCGGAGCGAAGGCATCTTGTGCAAGCATGAACTCTCTTGGGAGTACCGTTAACAACAGCCTTAACTCTCTTTACGTTGGGCTTCCATGTTCTGTTTGAACGTCTGTGTGAGTGGGAAACCTGAATGCCGAATGACACATCTTTACCGCAGAAATCGCATTTTGCCATGTGTCACACCTCCTTTGTTTACTCATTAACAGATGATATATTAACAGATTGCAGAGCAAATTGCAAGTGTTTTTTTTTATTTTTTTATACTTATTTCCAAATAAATCTTCGCTTTGCAAAAAATATTTAAAAATACTATTGCAATTTCAAAATTAATGGTATATAATGCATACAGAACATTTGTTTGACAGGACTTTTTGGAGGTATGAAAATGGCAGATAAAAAGAAAGCTCTTGAAACAGCCCTTGCTCAGATTGAGAAGGCATACGGCAAAGGAACAATTATGCGTCTCGGTCAGAATGACGGTATGAATGTTGAAGCAATATCCACGGGTTCAATCGCTCTTGATGCCGCAACGGGTATCGGCGGTTTGCCCAAAGGAAGAATTATAGAAATATACGGTCCCGAATCATCGGGTAAAACAACTCTTGCTCTTACTGTTGTCGCTCAGGCACAGAAGGGCGGCGGAGAGGCTGCGTTTATTGATGCGGAGCACGCTCTTGACCCTGCTTATGCGGCAAATCTCGGCGTTGATGTTGATTCTCTTCTTGTTTCTCAGCCCGATAACGGTGAGCAGGCTCTTGAAATTGCAGAAGCTCTTGTCCGTTCAGGTGCACTTGATGTTGTTGTTATCGACTCTGTTGCAGCCCTTGTTCCCCGTTCGGAAATAGAGGGCGAAATGGGCGATTCCCATGTCGGTGCCCATGCAAGACTTATGTCCCAGGCACTTAGAAAAATTGCAGGTGCTGTTGCAAAGTCAAACACAATTATCATCTTCATCAACCAGCTCCGTGAAAAGGTCGGTGTTATCTACGGCAATCCCGAGGTAACAACGGGCGGACGTGCACTTAAGTTCTATTCAACCATGAGAATCGATGTGCGCCGTGTCGAATCCCTTAAAGGTGCAGGTAACGAAATAATCGGTAACAGAACAAAGTGCAAGATTGTCAAGAACAAGGTTGCACCTCCGTTCAAGGAAGCAGAATTTGATATTCTTTACGGCAGAGGCATTTCCAAGGAAGGCGAAATGGTTGATCTCGGCGTTAAGTATGATGTTATCCAGAAGAGCGGTGCGTGGTTCTCCTATGGCGATATGCGTCTCGGTCAGGGCAGAGATAATGTCAGAGAGCTTTTCTCAAATACTCCAGAGCTTGCCCAAGAAATTGAAGAAAAAATCAATGCAAAGATGCGTGAAGCTGCCGAGGCAGCAAAGGCGAAGAAGCCTGCAAGACCTGCTATGCCCACACCTCCCGCTCATGAACCCACAACCAAGGCCGGTGCGAGAGCAAAGCTTGATATAGTTGTTGACGACGACGAATAATTATGAAAATCAGCATAAATCAGGGTAAACAGAATAAAATTCATGTTCTTTGCGACGGTGAATACAAGTTTACCGTTGATGCCGAATACTGGTTTAGCAGCCCGTATCACGGCAAAAGCAATATTGATGATGAAGAGGAGTTGGCGGCTTTTTACGAAGCCGTCGGCTCCCGTTATGCTTTTATATCGGGTTTAAGGCTTCTTTCTTACCGTGACCACAGCAGAAAAGAGCTGATTAATAAGCTTTGTCAGAAAGGACACAAGAGAGAATATGCCGAAAACGCTTGCGAAAGCCTTGAATATTACGGATATATCAATGATGAAAGATATGCACAAAGCCTTGCGGAAAGCCTTGTTGAACGCAAGGGGATGAGTATGAGAGGGGTAAAAACAGAGCTTTATCACAAGGGAATTTCAAGAGAAATTGCCGATAATATTGTCGAAAGTCTTGACTTTGACCCCGTTTTGCGTATTATAGACTTAATAAACACCAAATATTCACGCTGTCTGTCGGATGAAAAGGGAATGAAAAGAATGATTTCTTCCCTTCAGCGCCTCGGATACAAATGGTCGGATATTAACAGTGCACTTCGGCAGATTGAAATTGAAACGGAGGATTTTGGCGATGTATAAAATCGGAATGATTTCTTTGGGATGTCCGAAAAATCAGGTTGATGCGGAAAGGATGCTTGCACAGCTTGATAAAAACGGGTTTGAAATTGCAGACTGCTACGAAGGCGTTGATGCCGTGATTGTCAATACCTGCGGATTTATTGATGCGGCGAAGCAGGAAGCAATCGAAAATATTCTTGAAATGGCTCAGCTTAAGGAAGAAGGCCTTGTTAAGAAAATTATTGTAACAGGTTGTCTTGCACAGCGTTACAAAGAAGAAATTCTTGCCGAAATTCCCGAAACCGATGCCATAATCGGTATAGGCGCAAACGGAAATATTGCCGATATTACAAAAAAAGTGATTGAAGGTGAAAAAATCTTTGAAATGCCTTCAAATACCGAGCTTCCTCTTGTCGGCGAAAGACTTCTCACAACTCCCGAGCATTGGGCATATCTCAAGATTGCCGACGGCTGCTCAAACCGTTGTACATACTGCGCGATTCCTTCAATCAGAGGAGATTTCAGAAGCGTAGAGTTTGAAACTCTTATCGAAGAAGCAAAGGCACTTGCCGCCGCAGGCACAAAAGAGCTTATTCTTATTGCTCAGGATACAACAAGCTACGGTATTGACCTTTACGGAAAACTCCGTCTGCCCGAGCTGCTTGATGCTCTTTGCGAAATTGACGGCATTGAGTGGATTCGTATGCTCTATTGCTATCCCGATAAAATAACCGATGAACTCATTGAAACCATGGCTCGTCAGCCCAAGGTTCTTCATTATATCGATCTTCCGCTTCAGCATGCCGATGACGGTATGCTTAAAGCAATGAACAGAAGAGGTGACAGCGCCCATATCCGTTCTGTTATCTCAAAAATCCGTGAAGCTATGCCCGATGCTGTTATCAGAACAACATTCATTGTCGGCTTCCCCGGTGAGGGCGAAGAGGAATTTGAAAATCTTGCTGAGTTTGTCAATGAAATCGAATTTGACCGCCTCGGTTGTTTCTCTTTCTCACCTCAGGAAGGAACACCGGCCTATGATTTCGAAAATCAGGTTGAAGAGGATGTTAAGCTTCGCAGAGGCGAGATTATTATGCAGGACCAGCTTGAAATCGTAACCGTTAAAAATCACGAAAGAATCGGCAAAACCTACCGTGTTCTCGTTGAGGATTATGACGGCTACAGCGACAGCTATTCGGGAAGAACATATATGGATGCTCCCGAAATTGACGGCATGATATCTTTTACAACCGAAAGTCACTATGAAACGGGCGATTTTGCCGAGGTTGAAATTATCGGTATGAATGATTATGACCTTATAGGAAAGGATATAAATAGCTGAAAATGAATTTACCCAACAAATTAACAGTAATCAGAATGATTCTTACGCCGTTTTATCTTGCGGCAATGCTCATTGATTTTAAATATCATTATCTTACCGCACTTGTGATTTTTACAGTTGCGTCTG
>JAZSDF010000057.1:0-10419 GCA_045531035.1 Acutalibacteraceae bacterium
ATATCTATTTCTACAACAATCAACGAATTCAACTTAAAACAAAACTGACCCCGCTTGAAAAACGAAGTCAGTTTACCGCTTAATTAAATATTTCTGCCTTAGGGGACTTTTTGTACTGTCCGCACAATTTGGAGCAGTTTACAAAACATCGGGGGTTTATTAACTGTTTTTACCACGGACCGTAGAACGGGTCGGTGGTTGTTTCTTCTTCATAGTAATAACCGTTGTCCTCGGTTGTTTCTTCCTCGTAATAACCGTTATCTTCCGTTGTCTCTTCCTCAAAATAACCGTTATCCTCGGTTGTTGACTCCTCGGGGAAAGGATTCCAATCAAAGGTTGTTGATTCTCTTTCAGTAGATTCGTTTCTGTTAAACCAGTCGTTGTTGAAAATACTTCTTCTGGTTGTTGACTCTTCTGTATAATAATGAGGCTCATATTCCTCGGTTGTGGATTCGTCGTCATTATTATCGTCGTAATAATTATCGGAAGACGTTGATTTGCCTCTTGCAAGGTCGATTGCGGAGATGTGTGTCAGAGGATTGATTTCGATATTTGTCTGACCGTAAAGACCGAGCTGAAGTTCTCTTGCTGCCTTGATATAGTCAACAATCCACACATCGAGATTGCCCGTGTATGTGCGGAATCCGGAAACGCCGTAACGAAGCTCCTCTGTGGGCATAACCTGACTTACGATTTCGTATTTCAGCCAGCCCTCGCTGAGTGCCTGCATGCCGAGAGAAAGAATCTCGCCCGATGAATAGTTGGTTGTGATATAGGGAAGGAAGGTTTCGATAGCGTAGTTAAGGTCGGAAAGCGAAGATGCCTTGACGTTTCTGATAACGGAGCTGATAAGTTCACGCTGTCTTCTTGTTCTTTCAACCTCGCTGTCGAGCTTTCTTATTCTTGCATAAATCAAGGCTCTTTCACCGTTGAGCAGAACGCTGTCACCGCTTTCAAAGCCCTTGACACGGGTTGTCCTGTTCATATATTTTGCTTCTTTTTCGGTGATGGGAACGGAAACACCGCCGAGTGCGTCAACCGCCGCCTTGAATGACTTGTAGTTGATTGAAACATAGTGGTCAATCTTTATCTTGTAGTTATTTGAAAGCACCTCCATGAGAGCCGCCGCACCGCCCCATGCATAGGAGTGGTTGGTTTTGTCATATCTCTCATGGCCGTTGATGTTCATATAAGTATAAGAATCGCGAAGGAAAGAAGTGATTGTAATCTTCTTGGTTTTGGTATTGACCGAAACAAGCATGGTCGAGTCGGAACGGTGCGAGCCGTCCTCATCGTCCTCACCGATAAGAAGAACGTTGATAACCTTCTTATTATAAATCTTTTCGCCGCCGTTGGTTGCCCATGCTTTGAGAAGCTCTTTTATTGAGTCAGCACTCATAATATCGGCAATTGTGTTGAACGACATCGCTTCATCTACAATATCCTCGGCAAAGGTTGCGTCGGGATTACCGAAGTTACCCGAGCTTACGTTGATAAGCGATAGCATCTTTCTGATATATGCGCCGCCCGCCGCCGAAACAACGAGAACAAGGCAGATAAGGATGCTGAGAATTGCCTTGAGATTCCTTTTCTGATTTTTGAGGAAAAAGGGTCTGAATTTAAAATTCCAGAAAAATTTTATTTTGTTTCCTAAACCCTTGGGGGTGCTGTAGCTCGAGATATCCTCATATTTTCCCGGGCGTTTCTTTTTGTCACCCACGTAATCACCTACTCTATATAATGTCAATAATATACCTATTTTACTATTATTTTGTTATTATAGCACAAGATGTTGCAAAAGTTAACAGGTTTTACAAAATTTGTTTGAAAAATTTTTGTGAACAAAAAACGGCTGTTATTCAACAGCCGTAAAAATTTTATTCAAAATCAAACTTGTATTTTCCCTTATGTCGGTAGGGATAAATCTTTATAAATATGTAGGAAACAACCGCACCGACGGTATTGAGAACGATATCCGCCATGGTATCCATGATGGGCCAGCGTTCAGGAACGATGGGGTCGAAGAGAGTGAGTGCCTTGGGAGTTCCCTGTGCAAGCTCAAGCGACCAATGCTGTGCATCGCCGGGATAACCGCTCATCATGCCTGCAATCTGGTCAAATCCGAATTCGAAAAGCTCCCAGCCTGTTGCGCCGAGGAACGAAAATCCGACGGAAGCAAGAATAACGAGTGCAAGAGGAGCCGATTTTTTGTCCCTTTTAAGAATAGCACATACGATTTCGTAGCCGAAGAATACGCAGGCACCGCCTCCCACGAAGTGGAGCATGACATCCCACCAGCGGAAGTCATAATAGAGATTGAGGAATTTTCCGCCGAAGGATGCGCAGAAAATCATTACTGTCAGGAACGACTGAAAAGCTGAGGATAAATGACGGAAAATACTTTTTTCGGGGAAAAGCATGAAGATTTCCCAAAGGAACATGCAAAGAAGGTTTGCGCCGACCTGCAATGGGTCGGTGATATCAAATGGTGTTTTGAAAAAGCCTGCGATAAAGGCATAAATCATAAGTGCTCTGAAAATCCACCAGAATATGAATCTGCGTTTCGGACAGTTATCCGAAAGTCGTTTGAAGTATTCTTTCATAATTAATTCTCCGTTCCGAGTTTATATTTTAAAGTATATCATACATATTTCTGTTTGTCATTTGTTTTTCGGAAATTTTTTATGTTATTCGACAATAAGTATATTTTGACTGAATTAAGAAAAGGTTTCGGAATAATTACAACTTTATTAAGTTTACAAAAAATATATATTGTGATATACTTAAAAAAATTATCGCAAGGAGAAAAAATCATGGCACGCAAACTTTTCTATGAAAATCAATATATAAAAGACTTCACCGCAACCGTTATTTCATGCACCGAGGGTAAAAGAGGCTTTGAGGTTGTTCTTGACGAAACCGCATTTTTCCCCGAGGGAGGCGGTCAGCCGGGTGACACGGGATACATCTGCGATGCCGAGGTTATTGATACCGTTGAAAAAGGCGGCGAGATAATCCATATCTGCAAAACCGCTGTTGAAACAGGTAAAGCAGAGTGCCGTCTTGATTTCGAAAAGAGATTTGCAAATATGCAGCAGCATACGGGTGAGCATGTTTTTTCGGGTATACAACACTCAGTCTGCGGATTTGATAATGTAGGTTTTCACATGGGTGAACACAGCATAACCGTTGATTTCAACGGAGTTATCTCCGCTGAGGAGCTTGAAAGAATCGAGCGTCTTTCAAACGAAGCGGTGTTTAAGAATATCCCCGTTGAGGCACTTTATCCGAGTGATGATGAGCTTGAAAATTATGCTTACAGAAGCAAAAAAGAGCTTGAGGGTCAGATTCGCCTTACCAGAATCGGAGATGTTGACCTTTGTGCCTGCTGCGGCACTCATGTTGCTTATACGGGAGAGGTCGGCATAATCAAAGCCGTTTCGATGATGAACTATAAGCAGGGTGTCAGAATTACCCTGCAAATCGGCAGAAAAGCACTTGAAGATTATAAAGAAAAGAATAAGAGCGTTCTTGAAATCTCCAATCTTCTCAAGGCAAAGACCGAGGAAATCACCGAGGCTGTTGAAAGAACTCTCGAAAAGCTGAAAGAATCAGCATATGCTTATTCAGTACTCAAAAAAGAGATTTTTGAGCTTAAATCAAAGGATGCCGAAGGTGAAAAACACCTTGCTTTTGATGACGGCGGAAGTGCCGATGATGCAAGAATTTTTAGCGATATGCTTGCCGAAAAGGTTGGAATTGCCGCCGTATTTTCGGGCGACGACGAAAACGGCTATAAGTATGCGATAACCTCAAGAAACAACGATGTCCGTGAAATCGGAAAGTCGCTCAATGCGGCGTTGTCCGGCAGAGGCGGAGGGAAACCCGATATGGTTCAGGGCTCCGTTGCGGCAACAAAATCGCAGATAGAAGAATTCTGGGGTAATATATAAAAAATTGAGCTGTCCAAGAGGGACAGCTCTTTTCTTATTCTTCCATCTGTTTTCCGAGGAAGGATGCCGCAATTTGGGCAAGCTTTGTTTCGGTCTGGGTCGGACATGAACCGTTTTCATTGAGAAGCATGACAAGTGCGCCTGAAATGTCGCCGCCGCCGATAATCGGAAAAACAACGGCAGCCTCTTTATCAACGCCTTCAATGGGACGCATACGCTCGCTGTCAACACAGCAGACATAGTTTTCGCGTCTTTCCATGATGCTTTCAAGGCTCTGACTGATTCTGCGGTCAAGCACCTCTTTTTTGGATATGCCTGCGCAGGCAATAACGCTGTCACGGTCCGTGATGATAACCGCAAGACCCGTGCCTCTTGCAAGCACATCGGCATATTGAGCCGTAATCGAAGAAAGTTCACCGATGGGTGAATATTTCTTGAATATAACCTCCCCGTCCGTGTCCGTATAAATCTCCAACGGGTCGCCTTCACGGATACGCATGGTGCGGCGGATTTCTTTTGGAATAACGACCCTTCCGAGGTCATCGATTCTTCTGACAATACCTGTGGCTTTCATTATATCTTTCTCCTTATATTTTGGTTGCCCTGTTATTGTTTGTCAGAAATTGCGGTTTATACTGTTAAATGATTTGAAAAGTATATTTTATTCTGTACTTTTTAAAATCAGATATTTCAAATTATATAGACCAAATAAGGTTCTGAATTGTATTATAAGTGTAGGTATAAAAACAGAGAGGCGGTACTTATGAGCAAAAAAACGAAAGTGAATCTTGACGGTATTCATTTTCTTGATGTTTCTGTTAATGAGAAAAGTTATGTGGTTATCGCCGAGCTTGTTGAATATAACCGGGAGCCTGTTTTTATTTATGGGGAGAAATTTGATGAACCCTGCAACTATTTAAGGTCTGCCATAAAAAAAGGAATAGCTTATTTAAACGGAAAAGACTTAAAGTGCGGGGATATGGAAAATAATAGCAAGAAATATATAAAAAGAAATTTATTGAATGGATTTGTTAGAAATGATATAATGTAATCAGACATTATGGTTGTAATTACCGGTTGGAGACAAGTGTATGAAAGCAGAAGACGTCAGAATAGCCTTGCTTATCCAAAAATTACAAGGCGGAGACAAAACGGCATTTGAAGAATTATATAAGCTGACCAGTCCCAAAGCATACTTTGTAGCTCTCAAAATCTGTCAGAATGAGCATGACGCTGAGGATATTTTACAAGAAAGCTACATAAAAGTTCTTGAAAAAATCGATACTGTTGACCCTGAAAAGAATTTTACGGCGTGGCTTTATCAGATTGTGGCAAACAAAAGCAAAAACCTGATAAAATCAAAAAAACCGTTGCTTTTTTCGAAGGAGGAAAATGAATCTATTGAAAGCATGCCGTACGAAGAGCTTCAGTTCAATCCCGAAGAACAGATTAATCAGGAAGAACTTCGGTTCGAAGTAATGGCGGCAGTTGACGAGTTGACCGCCGAAAAACGCGCATGCATCATGATGATGTATTTTGGCGATATGAGCATCGGTGAAATAGCCGAAAGCCTTGAAATTCCTGTAAGTACGGTAAAAAACAGACTGTTTACCGCAAGAAAAGATTTGAAGGACAAGTTTGAAAAGAAGGGCATAACAGCGCTTTACAGTGCAGCTCCTCTCGGTCTCGTTATTTGGGCAACAAACAAATCCTGCGAAACCGTTGCATCGGCTTTTTCGGTAAGCTCCGCTTCTGCGGCTGTATTGACAGGTGTTGCTTCGTCTGCAAGCAACTCCGCCAACGCTGCAACGGCTGCAGCTGCAACGGCAAAAGCTGTCGGAGCTAAAGCAGCAGCGTTATCCGTTACTCAAAAGGTTGTTGCGGGAGTGGCGGCGGCAAGTGTTATCGGCACGGGAACGGCAGGTATTGCTACCGTTGTAAAAAACAACAATTTGCCTACAGAAACAACAACGCATGTTGAAGAAGTAACAACCGCACCTTCACAAACTGCTGAATATACTTTTGGGGTTATCACATCAGAAAGCACTGATCCCGAAGAAAAAACCGAACTGAGCTCAAAATCAGAAACGACTTCAAAAGCCGAAACAACCTTAAAACGGGAACTTACTGCGACAACCGCACCTGAACTACGGGCAGAAACAACGAAAAAATCTCCTGTAAAAACAACCGCAAAGCAAACTACAACATATAAATATTATTATCTTTTTACTACAACAAAAAAACAAACTACAACAGAAATTGAAACAAAAAAACAAACCGCAACACAAAAATCAACAACAACCGCCAAACCCGATATAACAGAACAGACCGTAAAGCCGACTGATCTTCCGCCGCCGATAACGCAGCCGACAACCGCTTTGCCTGCAACGCTGATAGTTGAAGTCACCGATTTTGACGACAATGTGGTGGATACTCTTACGCTGTCCGTAGCGGCAGGTACGGAAATGACATGGGATTATCTCATCACTCTTGTAAGCAAAAACGGCTATGAAGCTATGGCAGGTATCTACGGCGACGGTGTTGATACAGTTGCAAAAGCAGGAGAAACATATTCCTTCACGGCTGAGCTTTAAAAACCAATATTAAAGGAGAATGCCAAATGAAAACAAAAGTTTCAAAGTTTATTTTATTTTTATCAATTATTGCAATCTTATTTTCTGTAACATTCATTGTTGTTTCGGCAGATGAATCCGTTGTAACAAGCGGAACATGCGGTGAAAATCTTGTTTGGAATTATGAATCGGAAACGGGCGCCTTAACCATAAGCGGCAGCGGTAATATGCATGAATATTCAACTCACTCCGATATTCCGTGGGCGCATCTTAGAAAAGAAATCAAAGCAGCGGTTATTTCCGACGGCGTAACAAGCATAAGCAGTCGTGCGTTTAGCAGCTGTTCCGGCATTTCGGAAATAATTATAGGAAACGATGTTGAATCCATAGGCGATTATGCATTTAACTATTGCCCTGAGGTAACAAGCCTGATTATTCCGGGGAAAGTAAAAACTATCGGTATTTGCGCCTTTGGCGATCTGGAAAGCTTAACGGATTTAACTATCTCAGACGGTGTAAAGAGCATCGGCGATGGAGCTTTCGGATGTTGCTACAGTCTTACTGAAATTACATTTCCTGACAGTGTTTCGGATATCGGTATTCAAGCATTATATGAATGCGAAAATTTAAAGGAAGTTAATATCGGCAGCGGTCTTGAAAGCTTAAACTGCACAATATTCATGGACTGCATGAATCTTGAAAGCGTAAATATTTCATCTCAAAATCCTTATCTTTCCGATGACGGAAACGGTGTTGTTTACAATAAAGATAAAACCGTTCTTCTGTTTTATCCCGCAAGTAAAGCAGACACAAGCTATACAATTCCCGACAGCGTAACAAGCATATATCCGGGAGCATTTAATTTTGCCTTAAACTTAACAAAAATATCTGTATCCGATAACCTGACTTCTATCGGAAGCAATGCTTTTTATGCCTGTTTTAACCTTGAGGATTTTTCACTGCCCCAAAGCGTAACATCCATAGGAGACTACGCCTTTGCGGGATGTAAAATTTCAAACATAACCCTTCCGGAATGCCTGACAACCTTAGGATACGGAGTATTCTACAGTTGCGAAAACCTTTTAAGCGCATATATTCCCGTAAGCATAACAAACATTGACAGTCAGGTGTTTAGATACTGTAATTCTCTCACAGATGTTTATTATGGAGGCAATGAAGAAGAATGGAGCGCAGTAACAATAGGAAATTATAACGAATCGCTTGAAGAAGCGGAAATTCATTTTAATCACACCCATTCTTACACAAAAACCGTTGAAACAGAACCCTCATGCAAAGAAAAAGGCTTGGAATCATTCAACTGCTCCTGCGGACACAATTACACAAAAGCAATTCCCAAAACTGCCCATGCAGAAGCTGATTGGGAATATAAATCAGGCTCTGTTTTTGTTAAGATTTGCTCAGAATGCAGTGAGGAATACAAAAGCATAACCGCAGAAATTTCTCTTGATAAAAATGAAATTCAGCTTGCAAGGACGGAAACTGCCGCTCTGAAAGCTTCCGTAACCGACGGCATAACGGCGGATATTAATTTTGAATCTGCAAACAAAAATATTGCAGATGTTGACAGCGAAGGTAACATAACGGCTGTCGGGACAGGCGAAACCGTTATCAGCGCAAGCATAAACGGAACCGAAATTATTGCCGTTTGCGATATCATTGTTACTCCCGCAAGGTTTAATACCGTATGGATTGTTGACGGACAGCAAACAACCTTCACAGTTGAAGAGGAAGCAAAAATAATTATTCCCGACGCTCCGCAAAAAGAAGGCTTCATATTTACGGGTTGGTCTCCCGAAGTGCCCGAGGTAATGCCTTCTCACGATTTGGAGTTTACCGCCGTATTTGATTGCGTTATAAAATCCGACGAATATGACGTATCGGCAACTTATTCTCCGGAGTGCTTCTCTCAAAAAGTCATTTTTGACGTTTCAGAGGTTACGGGTAACCGAGAGCCGGGCGGTGTTTACATGGTTGACGGCAAAACCTATGTTCAGGTTGGAACTTTCAGCCTGAAAACAACAGATGAAAACGGTGAAGTTGTTCAGCCGAACGAAGGCTGTAAGGTGAAAATCAAAATGGCAATTCCTGAAGAATATAAAGACAGAACGGATATGGTTATATATCACCGTTTTGTTGACGGCGGAAGAGAGCAACTCTCAACCGCAGAAGGAACGCTGGTCATTGAAAACGGATATATGATTTTTGAAGTCAGCAAGTTCAGCGAGTTTGAAATTCTTGCACGCGCTGCAGCAATGACTGTTTCAAAGCTTCCCGATAAATCAGCATACAGATATAAAGAAAATCTTGACCTCAGCGGTATTGAACTTAAAATAACCGATATTGACGGTACGGTTGAATATGTTACCGATACAGCTGAAATGACCGTTAAAAACTTTGATTCTTCAAAAACAGGCACACAGACCGTTACTGTTATGTATAAGCAGTATTCCTGCACGTTTGAGGTTAGTGTGAATTATACCTGGTGGCAGTGGATTATCAGAATCCTGTTTCTCGGTTTCATTTGGTATTAATTTTTAAAAATCACCCTTAGGGCGACTCTTCCTAAGTTTTTTTGGTTGCCCTGTTATTGTTTGTCAGAATTTGCGGTTTATACGGAAAAATTTTATTTAGCTGTTTTATTCTTTGATTTGTTTTTAACCTCTTGGGCTCTTATTTCTGCTATATCAGCCTCAACATCGTAACCTCTGCTGCGGTAGATACCTGCCATTTTCATTCATTATATAACAAACTCAACCTTTAAGTAAGTCTATAAGCAATTTCTCTTTACTATTCGCCATCTGCTTAAACTCCCATGCACCACCGAAATTGCGGGTGACATAGGGTACGACGATGTCGGATTTATTGTGCATCCATTTGTTCCGCCAAGAGATTGCGAAGCGTTTGGGTACGGTTTCGAGACCTTCGGGGTAAATTGTGTTTGTTAGGTTATCGTTCTTGTTTTTCTCAGTCGGGAGATAGGCTAAAACTACACTGTAGGTTATGGGGTAGGTTTGAGATAAATCTTCAAGCTGTCGGCGAACCATAGTGTCAAAGTTGCCGTTGTTGCCTACATAAAACACATTTACATTTTTATTTTCAATCAAATCTATCAGGGTCGACCGTAAGGTCGGCTCTATTTCTTTTGGTGTGTCCTTGTGACCAAAGAAGGTACAAACCATAAAATACCACCTCTTAATATGGGATATATCGTAATTATATCACAAGAATTATAAATATGCGATATGTCCCACACGATTTATCGCAGATTTTATTAAACTTATATTAGCGATATATCGTAAAGGTGGTATAGGTATGAATATTAAAGAAGCGGTTGAAAAGAGAATAATTGAGCTTTGCAATGAGAGGAATATTGCAATTAACGCACTTGCAAACATCTCCGGTGTTTCACCCTCGACTATTTACAGTATGCTTAATGAGAAGAGCAAGAATCCCGGTGTTGTGTCAATCAAAAAGATTTGCGACGGTCTTGAAATCAGTATCAGAGAGTTCTTTGACAGCGATTTGTTTGACGATTTGGAACAAGAGATTAAATGAGCTTTGAAGTGGCTGTATCACGAATTAAGTGAGGCAGCCACTTGTTATTTATTTGTATATATGCTATACTGAACTTACAGGCGAAAGCCTGAATAAAATTTTGGAGAATGCTGTTTGAAAATGAACAACACTTTGGAGATAGTAATGTAAACCGTGAGGTTTGCAAATACTTCTCCGCAAGCCTCCGGTGATTGAAAGTCAACAATTTTTGGAGGTTTAACAATGAAAAATGACTGCATCATTCGTTTGGAAAGAACAGAAGAACACCGTGAAACCGAAACTCTCGTCAGAGAAGCGTTCTGGAACGTTTACCGTCC
>JAZSDF010000046.1:0-3301 GCA_045531035.1 Acutalibacteraceae bacterium
CCTGTAAATATGCTTAAGCCGACTTCACCAACAAAATCAGCAAACCTTTTCTTATCAAATTCTTTGTCTCTTTTTATAAAAAGAAGACGCTTAACCGTTACTATAGTGATTTTATCGAATTTCTTTCTTGCGAATGCCTTAAGGTGTTTTATGATTCCTTTTCCACCGCCCAGTGCACCACGTACTCTTGCAATAATTGCAGAAGAGAAATGATTATCAAAATATTCCTGAGGTGTAAGCCCCTTTAAATCCCAACCAAAATCAGGCACATCAAGTGATTTAACCTTAAGAACAGAATTTTCATCAATAGTAATTTTTCTGTATTTTGCAGGACTACCCACAAGAGCAGAGGTGCATATATCAATGAGTCTGTTTCCGCTTTCTGAATAAAACTCGTTTATGCTTTGAATATGCATATGACCTGTGAGCACAAGCTCAACTCCGTTATCGGCAAGGAATGAAGCTACTTTTTTCCAATCCTTGATTTTTGCATCGCCAACCAAATCAAAAACAGGTACGGGAGGGATAATCGGATAATGACAAGTTGCAAAAACAGAACAGTTGTCTTCCTTTGCCTTATCAAGCTGTTCTTTTGCCCAAGACAAGAGTCTGTCGTCCATTGTGCCTTTTGGTTGGTCTTTACTGTCACAATGAATTGCAAGCATTCTGACACCATCACTGATTTCTGCTACATAAGAGTGTGTGGGCTCATCAAATGCAATTGCGTCGCCATAACCAAAATCACGATACATTTCACACAAATCATTATAATCTGTACCCTCAACAGGCATACGACCATCGCCTTTTAGAACATAGGCAGAGTTGTTATAATCGTGACCAGCAGTTATAACAAAAACTTTTTTACCATTGTCTTTGAGTCTGTAAAGTTCTTTAAGAAAACCATTATGACTTTCTTTTTCACCATTTTTTACAAGGTCACCGGGAAGAATAACAATATCAGTTTCTTTGTCTTCAATAATTTTGTCGAAAGTTGAGCTTATAATTGCACCACTTTCCTTAACAAAAAACTGTTCTGTGAGCATATTTTTTTCAAAAGCTTCTCCACCGGGTTCTAATACATTGTTCAAATAATGTGTATCGGTAACAAGATAAAAACTTACAGGCTTCATATTAATACTCCTTAAATCATTGTTTTCTTTGTTTACAGTTATCTCTTCTTAAATTTAGTCTCCCGTCAAGGAACAAAAATCAATATAAACACCGGCCGTCCACCCCATCATAGCAGGAGTTTCATATTCTTTATTATGTGAAACAGTGCCCGTTGTAACATCATATTTTTCCCATAATTTTCCGGTTTCTTCAAAGACTTTTTCCACTAAACGCTTATATTTTTCAGCGATGCGAAGTGCTTCCTTACGATAGCCGTAACGCAAAAGCCCATGCACAATAACATATTGCAAGCAAGCCCATCCGTTAGGGTAATCCCACTGCAGACCGTATAAATCCTCTCTTTTTTCACAGCAAGCCACACCGAACTCTGCTTCGATTTCAGATAATAATTCTACCGTGCGTTCAGCCTCTTCTTTAGTGCATACACCTGAAAATAACGGATAAAACTGTGCGGCCGATATAATATCAGCTTGTTTTCCTGTTTCAAAATTATAATCACAGAAAGCCCCCGATTTATCGTCCCATAAAAGCTTTGTCATCATCTCTCGTCTGCTATTTGCTTTTTCATTCCACATTGCCTCGCATCCGTTTTTAAGCTCGGCAGAAAAAAACGCCATATCACTTTCCATACCAAACAGCAAAGAATTCAGATCCACCCAAGCATAATTATAACAGTCAAGCCCCATACGGCTGTTGCAATCCCAACCGCTTTCCGCAAAGGAATACATAGCCTTACCGTAACACTCTGCAATGCTTTCATCATCAGGCTTTTCGATATTGAAGCGATTGCATAAAAGTCCGCAAAAGCTCATCAGCTCCTCACGGTTAAAGCTTCCGTAATATCGGTTAAGTCCGCAGGGCGTCTGACGTTCATTTTCCCAGAATTTATACTCTTTTTCAAGAGCCTTGTAACATTCATCAAGCCACCTGATATCTCCCGTCTGCTCGTAAATGCAGCGAACCATTTGTGAAAGGAAAGGTGGTTGTGAACGGGAAAGATAATAAGTGCGGTTTCCGTTAGGAACAAATCCGAATTTATTTATCAGATAACACATATTATCCACATTATTTTTTGCCTGTGACAAACGTCCCGATTTTATCAGACCTACATTTGTGAAATAAACATCCCAATAATACATTTCCTGAAATTTCCCTTCTATACAGGGCACAGTATAGGGATGCGGCAAGCCTATTAATGTATCATCATCCTCTGTAAATAAACGGGTTGTATTATCCCAATTATTCTCGATATATTCCTTTACATTCATAAATTCATCCTCCGCAAATAATTGTTTGTCGGGTTGATTATATATTCAGAAAATCCTTTCTGTAATTGACACCGAAGAACTCCGCAAGCTCCACCATCTCTTCATCTTTGATGGTGTTCACTCTCGGAAGATGAGCAGTGAGCATATAAATCTCGGCTGCCTTTTCAACGGTTTCAATGAGTCCGAAGGTTTCATCCATTGTTTTTCCTGCGCCGTAAATTCCGTGCATTCCCCATACAACGAGTCTGAACTTTTCCATTTTCTTTGCAGTAGCCTCACCGATTTCGTTTGTACCGCAAAGCATCCAGGGAAGTACACCTACACCGTCAGGGAAAACAACAATACATTCGGTACACATTTCCCAAAGGGTATGAGTGAATTTCTTTTCGTTAAGCTCGTGAACATAGTTCATAGCGAGGGTATGTGTCGGGTGTGAGTGCATTACGACTCTGTTTTCGGGATCAACCTTGAGCCTTGCCATATGGCTCATAAGATGTGCAGGAAGCTCACTTGTAAATTTACCCCCGTCCTTGTAGCCCCAGAGAAGCTCTGCTGTTGTACCATCCTTTGCGATACGGATAATGCCGAGATTGGTTTCAGGGTCAGACTCAACATTTTTGAAATACTTACCCGTACCCGTAACTATGAAAATCTTACCGATAAGGCTCTTTGCATCAAAGCCCGTGGGAATTGTACGGATAACATTACTGAGGTCGAGATACTCCTTTACCTCTTTTTCATCAAGCATATAACTGATGTTTCCGCCGTTTCTTTCGTCCCAGCCGAGACGGTACATATTTGCGGTGGTCTTTTTCATTTCTTCCACAAAGGGAGCAGTCAATATATCTTTCATACTCTTTTCACCAGTACTTCCTCTTCATATTTTCTAACTTCGCTGAGAT
>JAZSDF010000020.1:0-24579 GCA_045531035.1 Acutalibacteraceae bacterium
CAGAACTTTATCACCTGCTTCAAGTGTTAAAGAAGCAATGTTGGCAACCGTTTTCCATGCAGAATCTTCGGATAAACCCGTGTTATCGTCATTGCCCGATATGCTGTCGATATAGTAAGTTGTTCCTGCGGCAAACACAAGCGGTGTTATGCTCAGGGTGATTGCAACAGCAAGAATTACCGATAAAAGCTTTTTCATCACAATACCTCCATGAATTTAAACAGATATTTTAATTTGATTACCGGCTGTATTAAAATATAATATCACAAAAAATATAATTATTCAACCGTGCCGACTTCGATATGGTTATAACAACAAACTAAGCTTGCATAATGCTATTTGACTTTGTTTGGATATTTCTATATACTATTATTCAGTCCCGATTCTGATTTACGGAAGGTGATAATGTGATTAAAGAAAAACTCAGCAAAAAGAATTGGTTTATAATCACCCTGTTCTGCTTCATGGGCGGTATAGCCTGGAATACCGAGAATATGTATTTCAACACGTTTATTACCAACGAAATATATGCCGATGTATCACAGGCGGCTATTCTCGGTTCGATGGAAGCAACAACTGCGGTAGCCCGTATGGTTGCACTCTCTGCTGTTGCGGCGGTGCTTACCACATTTGTAATGGGTGCATTGAGCGATAAACTGAAAAACCGTAAGATGTTCATTTCTGTCGGTTATATCCTCTGGGGTATTGTTACGGCAATGTTCGGTTTCATCACGAAGGATAATGTGGCAAATCTTTTTAATCTTACCGATGAGGCTAAAATTCTCGGCACAACGGTATGGTTTGTTATCCTTATGGATATTGTGATGACCTTTATGGGCTCAACGAGCAATGATGCCGCATTTCAGGCGTGGGTAACCGATGTTACCGTTCCAAGGCAAAGACCGATTGTTGAAACGGTTTTATCCGTTGTGGGCACAATTTCTTCGTTTGCCGTGACCGGTGTCGGCAGCTTTGCGCAGGCAGGCACTATTACATATAAGCTTTTCTTCGGAGTGCTCGGTCTTGTTGTTACTTTGTGCGGTGTGCTTGGTTTATTTCTTATCAAAGACCCTCCCCGCACTTTGCAAAGAGAAGATAATTCATCCTATTGGTCAAATCTTTTTTACGGCTTCAGACCTTCCGTAATAAAAGAAAATGCAAGACTTTATCTTTCTCTTGCATCATTCTGTTTTGCAATTATTTCTTTCCAGGTTTTCTATCCGTATCTTCTCACTTATGTTCAGTATGTGGTTATTCCCGATAACGGCGGGGTTGATAATCTTCTGAAACCTTCGGTAATAATAACCGCAGTTTTAGTTTTGGTTGTAACTCTTGTATCTATCGTATTTATGCTCAAATTCTCAACAAAGAAAAAGGGTGTATGCCTCATAGCGAGCGTAATTATTATGACTCTCGGATTCTTTCTTCTTTCAACAAGCACGGGAATTTATGTTATTCTTTTCAGCATCGTTCCCGTTGTTCTCGGCAACGCAATAGTCAATATTCTGTTCGGTGCTGCCGTCAAGGACTTTATCCCCGAAGGAAAAACAGGTATGTTCCAAGGCATACGAATGATATTCGTCGTTCTTCTTCCTATGATTATCGGACCCGTTATCGGCGATAAGGCTTGTCAGTATGCCGCAAGAACAATTATAAATGAAGTCGGAGCAGAAGTAATTGTACCTGCAAAGAATATGTTCCTGTGGGCAGGTCTTGTGTGTATATTTGCATTGATTCCCTTGTATTTCCTCGTCAGAAAGGGATTTGACACTGATAAAGCCGATGTCGATGAGGTAACAGTATGAATAAGTGGAATTTCTATACATCAAAGGAACTGAAACCCGAAGGCTGGCTTCGACGTCAGCTTGAAATCCAGGCAGAAGGCCTAAACGGCAATCTTCACAAAATATGGCCCGATATCCGCGACAGTGCGTGGATTGGCGGTGACCGTGAAGGCTGGGAACGAGTGCCGTATTGGCTCGACGGTTTTATTCCTCTTGCTTATCTTCTTGAAAATGAAGAGCTGATTGCAACAGCAAAAAAATATATTGATGCTATTGTTTCCGCACAGGAAGAAGACGGCTGGATTTGCCCTTGCGAAAAAGAAAAAAGAGCAAAATATGACACATGGGCAATACAGCTTATCTGCAAAACACTTAAGGTTTATTATGACTGTTCAGGAGATGAAAGGATTCCGGAAGTCATTTATAATGTACTCAAAAATTACTATAATCTTCTTAAAAGCGGCGAAATCAAGCTTTTTAAGTGGGCGAAATACAGATGGTTCGAAACATTTATTTCGCTGAATTTTTTGAATGGAAAATATAATGAGGATTGGATAAAGGACCTCGCAAAGATTATTAAAGAGCAGAGATTTGACTATAACACCGTAACCGAATCGTGGAAAAAACCGAGCCATAACTGGCTGAGAAAAACTCATATCGTTAACATAACAATGATGCTTAAAAGCGAAGCGGTATCTCACGAATTGCTCGGCGAAGATTACACCGATAACGCCGAAAAGTTCCGTGAAATTCTCGATAGGTATAACGGAACGGCTTTTGAAGGCTTTACGGGTGACGAGGTACTTTCGGGTCTTGACCCTACAAGAGGCACCGAGCTTTGTGCGGTTGTTGAGCAGATGTATTCCTACGAAGAAATTTTTGCGGAAACGGGTGATAACAAGTGGGCGGAAAGGCTTGAGATGCTTGCGTTCAACGCTCTTCCAGCAACACTCAGCGAGGATATGTGGACTCATCAGTATGTTCAGCAGGTCAATCAGACTGCCTGCCAAAAAACAATGATAATGGCACCGTTCAGTACAAACGGTCCTTATGCACACACATTCGGACTTGAGCCGAATTTCGGCTGCTGTACCGCAAACTTCAGTCAGGGCTGGCCAAAGTTTGCCCTTTCTGCATTTATGCACAGCGGAAACAAGATAATAAACTCGGTTATGCTGCCGTCTGTTCTGAAGACTGACGGAGTTACAATCAGACTTGAAACCGACTATCCGTTTAACAATAAGATGCACTATTACATAGACGCTCAAAAGGATTTTGACTTTGTAATACGAATTCCTTCTTTTGCAAAAAATCTGAAAGTCAACGGTAAAAACGCAGAAACCAAAGAACTTGAATTTGTAATGAGCATAGGCAAAACGGAAATTGAAATTGAATTTACGGCAACACCGTATTTCAAAGAAAGACCGAATAATCTTTATGCCTTGCAGATGGGTTCATTGCTTTTCTCTGTTCCCGTTGCCTACGAAAAGAAAATGCGTGAATACACCCAAAAAGGAGTTGAACGCAAATTCCCGTATTGTGATTATCAGTTTATTCCCAAAACACCATGGAATTACGGATATGCCGATTCTGATTTTGAAATAATACAGAATAAAATCAGCGATATTCCGTTTTCGCAGGATAATCCTCCCGTATCAATCAAAGTAAATATGCGGCAGATTGACTGGGGGCTTAAGTTTCCATATAGAAGCATTGCAAGAAAAACTCCGAAATCAAGAAAACCGATTTCCGAAGTGCAGGAAATTGAGCTCTGCCCTTACGGCTGCACAAGACTCCGTATGACTGAAATGCCGCTTATTGATTAAGCGTTGCGTAGGGTAACAATACAAAACAAATTTGTCAACCGTTTTTGCCGATTGTGCAAAAAGTGTCGGTTTTAAATGCAAAAGTGTTTGGCATTAGTCTTAGCGAGCAATGGATTTGTACGTGCGAATCCGCAATTAAGGGGTTTTTACCCCTGACACCCCGAAGAAAAAGCATAAACAGAAAAGAAAATCTGGTGCAGCAGGAGTTAAATCCCGTTGCACCAGATATTTTTACTTATATTTTTTTGCCCGACAAGTTGAATTTATCAGTATGTTCTTCCTATTTCACTAAACGGAATGTTGTGAAAATCGGGGATGGTTTTTTTCAATTTCTCAATATCCCTGACACTGTAATTTCCCGAATCTATATCAGTAAAATATTCTTTTGTTTTATAAAGCGAATACACTTCATTATAGGATATATCACTGAATCTTTGTGCTGAATCGAATATATTACCGAATTCTCTGAGTTTATTAAAAATCAGGTTGCCCTTTACTGTACATGCAGGGTTAGGTATATATTCAGCTGACTCTGATTTTTCAATATCATCTGTCATAGTTGAATATGCCGGGAATTTCTCTTGCCAGATTTCACTCTGCCAGGGAGAATTATAAAGAGCTTCCCACATATCGCCGCTTCCGATATGAGCATGGGTAAACCAGCCGTTGTTCAGTGCACCATCTCTTGCTCTTTCGTCAAAGTATATTGCATTCTCGCCGGAATTTACAATTATATTGTTTGTGACAACATTATCTCTGCCGCCGCCGATGTGAATTGAATTTCTCGGAATGTTGATGAGCAGATTGCCGTAAATCTGCTGACCCGAAAGTGCATCGTCAAGATAAATTCCGTCGGGCTTATGTTCTTCTGAGCCAACATTATAAATGCAGTTATATCTTATGATATTTCCGTACCATACCCAGCTTCTGCCAGAATAAATCGCACCTGCATCATCGGAAAGCAGACAAACATCATGAATATTATTGTACTCAACAATATGGTTGTTTCCTCTGTATGTAATTGCTTCGTGAGGAGAATTTGCCATTTCATTGTGTGAACAGATATTGCCGACGCCTTCAAGCGTTACCGCAGGCTGATATGTCTGATAAATCTCGGACCAATCGTGAATATAGTTGTTATCTGCTTTGCAGTTACCGGGAACAAGCGTTTCGGTGTCACCGCCGTCAAGAATGATTCCGCCTTTACCTGTACGGGTAATTTCGTTGTTATATGCAATGTTATTGCTGCCTGTCATAATGAGCGCATTGCCTGCAACATTCTTGATAAGGCAGTTCTGCACCGTATTATTATCACCTGTAATAACAACGGCATCCGATCTTGTTCCTTTTACGGTTATTCCGTCAAAGGTGAGATAATCCGCTTCGGCATTGATTATTGGTTTAAGTGATAAAGATAAGTCAATTTGTGATTCATTAATACTTTTGGGTTTCCAAAGACAAAGCAAACCGTTTTCACGGTCAAGATACCATTCGCCCTCGGTTGTAAGTTCTTCAAGCACATTGAAGAAATAGTAGGGTGCATCTGTTTTTGTTCCGTAAAGACTTACAAATTTCGGAGAGACTTCGCCTGTTTGAGCATTGAAACAGCTGATTGGTGACGAAGCATCTGCCCAGTCATATTTCCAGTAGCCAAACATCCACACATCATCAAGCGTTTTCCATCCTGCAATTCTCTTTGCAAGCTCTGAATTTACTCTGTAAACATCGGATTCGGGATTTCGGATTTTGTCCCAATCCTTAACTTCGGTAAGTGCTCCGTCAGATTCTTTTCCCAAACCCGTTTTCACAATTTCTTCCGTGAGGAGATAATCATTATCGGGGTATCTTGCAAGAGCCTGTCTTTTATCATTTACAAAAAGCTCGCAATAAAGCTCACCTGTAAAATCGCCGTCATAGCTTTCGGCTGTGTGATATGAACCGATTGCGTAAATTTTGCCCCAATCGTCTTTTGTGAGAGAATAGGGTGCTTTTGTCAAATCTGTAACTACAACGTTTTTCTGTGCATCAGGTGTAAGTCTTTCCGATATTTCAGGATATTCGGTTACGGATTTGAAAGCATCGGACGAAAGAGTTACTCCGCCGTTAATAATAACCTCGCCGTCGTATGAACGGTATGTTATCGGGCACGCCTCTGTACCTGAATCTTCTTTTGTAAATTCAAGAGATGATACACGGTATTCGCCCGCTTCAATGCAGACTGTTATTTCTTTTCTGCCCGATTTGTCGGTGTTTCTCACAACTTCAATAGCTTTTTCAATCGTAAGGAAAGGCGAATCCTTTGTTCCGTCGTTTGAATCTTTACCTTTTGTGCTAACATAAAAATCGCCGTCAATCATTTTATCATCATCTTTCGTGTTTGTATATGTTGAAAGAGTGGGTATGGGTGCTTTGTATCCACCATATATTTCTTCAATTGCAAAAGGAACTATGTACGAATAACTTCCGATTACAAATCCCGTGATAACAACAAATGACAGAATTGCTTTCAGAATCTTTTTATCAAACATTTTTAAAACACAAATAAAAACAAAAACTGTTGTGATAATGAATGATAAGTATACCGGGATAATCAGAGCAATCTGATTGAGTTCACCGTTGCCGATAATACCGTTTATCAAAAACATAAAACCAACAAGTATCACCGCAAAAAATAGTGCTGTAATAACAACATTCTTAATGACTTTTTTCTTTTCTGCATTTTGGTTCAGCGGTAAAGACAGCAATGCTCCGCCAAGGCACACAACTACTGCCAGTATAAAAAGCAACGGTGTGTATTCATAACACAAATACTGCATATGGAAAAAATAGAGACCGACTATCGATAAAGAAGCACCTGAAATAAGGCAAATGATTTCATGCATTTTTTTCATAAAAGAAACATCTCCGCAAATTTTTATCTATCTATCTTTTTTCTTAAGTAACGGGAGCTCATCATACATAGCGTTGAAAAGCTCAGCAAGAAAAACCTTATCGTCAAAATTATCTACCAACAGCATTTCTTTTGCGTCCTCATAAGGCAGTTCAAAAGCTGCTTCGGGCATAAGTGTAACAGCCGTTTTGGCGGGTTTTACAAGCAGCCTGTCGTCATATATACCGCCGATGATTTTTCCTCGATAGCAGAGGATATATTCTCCCATCATCGCTCTGTATGTTATTTCATCCAAATCGGATAACTGTTCTGAAATGAAATTCAGATATCCTTTACTTGAAGCCATTTCTTACCTCATTGTATTAGACTGAAGCAGCTTTATATTTTTTCAAACAGATTTATAATATCAAGAAACTTTTCCGAAAGCACTTCAGCAATGTTGTTAAGGAAAACAGAAATTTCAAGAGCAGTATTATTCTTAACTTCATTTCCTTCAACAAGGAATACACCAACGTGGCTGTATGCAATTTCGGTTGTGAATGTTCCGATTTCTTCTGCCGTGCCTTCTTTGATAACTTCTCCTGTCATAAGGTTGATTACCGTATATGTTTTGTAATAATTAAGATTACAAGCTCTGAACGGAACAGTTATCTCTCCGTTTGCGGAATCGGGATTGTTGTTTGCAACTATAATAACCGCTTTATTATCCATATATCTTGCATAATTCTGAAGCGTTCCGAATCCTGATGTCTTAACCTCGCAAATGTTACTTCTTCTGTGGTTTTTGGGAAAGCACTCAAAGATTTCGCTGTATGTTCGGCGGATGTTAATCATTTTCTTAACATCCTCAAGAAAAGCTGCGTTTTCTTCGTTTTGTGCCTCTGAAAAATCAACGGGAAGGTCATAAAGCACACCGTTGGGATTTGTTGCATTGAATTCATCGCCCATATACCATATGGGAATGAACGGTGCAAAAATTGCGGAGTAGCCTATTTTAATTCTGTCGCCTTTGATATATCGGCGCTGATAATCGTGGTTTGTTATGCAATGAGTATAATAGCGTGAAGTGCCTTGCTTAAGACGCTCACCGGCTCTTGCATAATGTCCGATTCCGTCACCGCTTTTTACGGAATCAACTATGTTAAGACAACCGTCGGTGTAAAAATTAAAAGGATTCGGATAAAGGCTTCCTCTGTCTGTTACGGAATAATCAAAAACGCCGTCCTGCTCAAAATCAAACACAGAGCTTCTTGAGCTTGTGTCCTCAGAGATAAGAATGATATTTCTGCCTTTTTCCGCAAGCCTTTCACGGATAATTCTGAAAGGTTCATAGCCTGCATAAATCGGCTCACAGTCACAGCGGTATCCGTCGGCACCCGTAACAAGAATGTTGTTTACAAGATTTTCAACAAACCATTTCTGAAGTTCTGTGTTGCTCCAGTCAAAAGCGATGTTACCCCACGCTTCGCCGTTGAACCAGTCGGGATGCTCGTTGAGCAACGGTGCGGTTTTAACAACACCCCATGTTATGACATCAAGAAAAACATAAATTCCCTTTGAGTGTGCATAATCAATAAACTCTTTGACAACCTGCCAACCTTCTTCGTAATTATCTGTTCCCGTAATGGCAGGCTCAAGTGTATGAGGACCGCAGTTGCTGTAGCCGTTTCCGATGCTTCCACGGTCATAAATCGGCGAAAGCCATATCCCGTTTACCCCGAGAGAAGCATAAAAATCAATTAGATCGTAACATTCGGGCAATGTTCCGCCGATTGAGGCAGTGTCAGGGCGGACTTCGACAATTATAAGCGAATCAACCCATTCGGGCGTACCGATAAGACCGTCTGCATAATCAAGTCTTAACTCTGCAGAGTAACCTTCGTATTTCAGTAATGCTGAATTATCAATGCCGTTTTGACCGACAGCAACCGAATTTATCGGAACGGCTGTCAGTAAAACACAGGAGAGTAACAACGATAATAATTTCTTTAATCTGTTCATACCTGATTTTTCCTTTTTAGTATTTGATGATGCAGATTACCTGATGAGTTCTTATTTATAATAATATCACGGGATGTTTTTACTGTCAACTTTATACTGTTTACCGTTTGTTTTTAAACTGATACAGGTCATGTGTTATACTGCAATCGGAGACAATAATATGGACTTTATGACTACTGAAAGCGGCGGAATGGATAAGAAGAACGATTGATTAATCAATTCGTTTTAATTATGTTGATTTTTGAGTCGAAATAATTTATAATAACATGAGAAAATCTTGTTTGCTACATATGTTTTCGGACATTATTTGTATATTGTTTTCAGAAAACAGTTTTTGCTGGTTGCCAACGTCAAACTGAGCGATTTTACAGCTTGTTGCAGGTTATGACAATCAAAAACAAGGCAGTTAAGAAAAATCTCAGACTCTTAAAGAGATAATTTTTTCCGAATGGGGATTATTGAAAATCCTTTGAACTGATGGAAGAAACGGTTTCATATAACAAATTTTAATCCGAAAAGAGGGATAGCATGCTGATAAAAATAGTTTCATTTATTGCTTCGATAATTCTGATGTTCACTCCGTCTGTCGCTATGCCGGAAAAGCCTGATGTGCTTGTTGAAACGCTTGATAACTTAAGCGAAAACAGAACTGCAGACAAGATAAACGGTGCAAACGGAACAAGATTTTATATTCAGCGACCCAAAGCTGATAAGCTCAACGAGGTCAATGCAGCCGATTTCGGACTTTCTGAAGAAAATGAAGATAATTTCGCAGCATTTCAGAGTGCGCTCAATTACTGTTCACAGAATCCGCAGACGAAGCTTGTTATTGACAAGGGTACATATTGTTTCAGAAGCACAAACAGTCTTGATGCCAACAACTGCACCGATTTGTTGATTGAAGGCTCAGACGCAACCTTTGTTTTCTCCTCAACGGGATATAAGTTTTTCATCAGAAACAGCGACTGCGTTGAATTCCGCAACCTCAATTTTGATTGGAATTGGGCGGAAAGCCCGCTTGCTTCGGTTGTTACCGTTCAGAACAGCAATCCCGACGCCGACAGCATTGACCTTGTTTTTAAAAATGCGGAATACTGCAACGAAAACAACCGATTGATGGCGATTACTCAATGCGACCCCGAAACATACACTTTTGGTGCAAAATGCTCCTCAAAAGAGGTTTATTTTTATCAGGATGCAACCGCAGTAAAGTCTGTTCAGAAAATTTCGGACAACACTCTGCGTGTTACCCACAACGGCTGTATGGATAATTTTGAAAGCGGCGAAAAATATATTCTCAGGCACTATGTCTATGACGGAACAATTTTCAACATAAGAGATTACAGCAAAAATATAACCTTTGACAATGTCAGTATTTACGGCAGTCCGGGTATGGCTTATATTTGCGAGGGCAACTGCTCGCATTTTCAGATCATCAACAGTTTTGTAGGAATTAATCCCGAACATAAAGACCACCGATGTGTTTCGCTGACCGCAGATGCGATTCACATTGTAAACACCGACGGCTGCTTCAATATTTCGGGCTGTGACATAAGCGGAATGGGCGACGATGCCGTTAATGTTCACGACGGTCTCGGCTATGTTTCTGCGGTAAACGGTAATGCTCTTACGCTGATTGCATCTGCAATGAGGCTTGAAGCAGGAGATACTCTTGCGTTCAAGAATGACAAATTTGAGAATACAAATACAACCGCAAAGATTGTTTCCGTAAAAGCTCTTGAAGGAATAACCAAGGAGGTTGTTGTTGAAAGCTTATCTGAAAGTGTAACGGCAGGCTGGACTGCATACAACACGGAATGTAACAGCGGTAATTATGTTATCAAAAACAATTATTTCCACGAAAACAGAGCAAGGGGGCTGCTTCTGCAATCCTCAAACGGACTTTGCGAGAATAACCGATTCTATAAAACAATGGCACAGGCGATAAAGGTTGTTATGGATATTGAGCCTACTCTCTGGCAGGAGGGCACGGGCGTTGATAATCTTATCATCCGCAACAATACCTTTGAAAAGTGCAATTACAGCGACTGGGGCTCGGTGATTGAAATCGGTACGAATATTGCAGGTGAATCCGCAGAAACTTCCGTTTTTACAAACATTGAAATCGCCTCAAACACTTTCAGAGATATGCCGTCAAGGCTTATGAGAGCGAACAATGTAAACGGTCTTGTTTTCAGCGGAAACACCGTTGATGTCGGAGTATTCTTTGATAAAGTAAACTTGCAGGGCAAGATACAGATGTTTATCTATTGCTCAAATATCGCTTACTCGGATAACAATTTCATTAACGGCGGATTCCTTGATGATAAAAAAATTGTTCAAACCGAAAGTGCATCGGTCTGGGCAGAGGTTAATTCACAATTGTAAAATTCAATATTAAACAAAAGGCTGAATACGGCAACAAAACTGTGATTCAGCCTTTTAACCATTTAATAATATTTGTGGTTTGTGTTCGGTTGAACTCTCGCATTAAACGTCCCATTTAATCTGTAATTGATTATTTTTTACTAAAGTCTTGACAAAAAACAAACGTATGATATAATAAATAAAATTAATAATAAAGTTATGGGAACCAGCTGTCTGTAGAGGATGTTGGTTCCCTTATGCTTTTTAACGAAGATAATAAGAAATACACATTGTTAAATTTTTAAACAAACTGAAAAGGAGTCAGGTTTATGGAAATACAACTGCAGGAACTTATCGAGCAGATAAAAAAAGACGGAGTTGAAGCTGCTGAGGCTCAGGCTGAAGCGATACTTTTGTCAGCAAAAGCCGAAGCTGAAAAAATCATCTCAGATGCTCAGACACAGGCAGAGAAAATTATGCTCAATGCCAAATCCGAAAATGAACGATTGGTAAAATCGAGCGAAGATGCCATCCGTCAGGCAGGAAGAAATCTGCTTATCTCTTTCAGAGAAAGCGTAACGAGAGAACTCAAGGCTATTGTGGGCGAAAATGTCAACGCAGTATATTCATCGGATGCTTTTGCAAAGCTTATCATCAATGCCGTTGAGTGCTGGTCAGACAAGCCTGAAGCTGAGAATATCTCGGTGATTCTGAACGGCAATGACCTTGAAAAGCTTGAAAAAGCATTACTTGCAGAGCTTAAATCGAAGATGTCGGGCGGTGTAGTTCTTAAAGCGAACGATAATTTTGACGGCGGTTTCCGTATTGCCGTGAATAATGGCGGAGCTTACTATGATTATTCCGCTGAGGCTGTTACCGATATGCTGTCAAATTATCTCAGCCCCAAGGTTACAGCACTTCTGAAAGAGGCTGAATGATATGGCTGAATACTATCTGATATCTCAACTGCCGTCGCTTGACGGAATTAACGAAAGTGCTCCGCTTCCCATAACATCGGAGAGGTTTACGGAGCTTTGCCAGCGGTTTCTCGGTAAAAAAGCACAGGGTGAACTGAAAAAAATATCTCTTGCACCGCCGAGAAATTATGAAAAATCGGCATCCGCACTGATTGAAAAATGGAATGACGGCGAGCGCAATCTGCGTCTTGCACTTGCAAAGCTCCGTGCAGATAAAATGAGTAAACGTTTTGATGTTGATAATCAGTCTTTTTCTGCGGAACTTTTGCAGGCGGCACGCACAGCCGTTGAAATTGAAAGTCCGATGGAAGCTGAAAAATTCCTGAACCGCTTCCGCCTTGATTATCTTGAAACACTCAGACCTATGGATTCCTTTTCGGAGGAGTTTGTGTTCTATTACGGTCTGAAACTGAAACTCGTTGAGCGTATAAGAAAATTTGATTCGGAAATCGGCGAAGCGGAATACAGAAACATTTATAACTCCATTATAAATAAAGACAGATCGGAGGTTACACAATGACCGAAAACAGAGGTAAGGTTGTAAGTGTCAACGGAAACCTTGTATCCGTCAGATTTGAGGGCAATGTTTCCATGAACGAAATATGCTATGTCAAGGTTGACGGTACAGCTCTCAAAAGTGAGGTTATCCGTATCCGCGGAAGCATTGCGCAGATACAGGTTTACGAAATGACAAACGGTATAAAATGCGGTGATGAAGTTGAATTTACGGGCGATATGCTTTCTGCACAGCTCGGACCGGGTCTTCTCGGTCAGGTTTATGACGGACTGCAGAATCCTCTGCCTGTTTTAGCGGAGCAGGCCGGATGGTTCCTTGAAAGGGGAATCTATGCCGACGGACTCAACGCCGAAAAGAAATGGGAGTTCACGCCAACCGCAAAAATCGGCGATACTCTTCGTGCAGGCGAATATATAGGAAATGTTCCTGAAGGACCGTTCACACATAAAATTTTTGTTCCTTTCTACCTTCTCGGAAACTATACGGTGAAATCAATCGCAGACAAAGGCGAATACACCGTTAACGAAACCGTTGCGGTTCTTGCGGATGAAAGAGGCCGAGAAATTCCTGTTTCAATGTCCTTCAAATGGCCCGTCAAACGTGCAGTTAAATGTTACAGCGAAAGGCTTGCTCCCGTTGAAACAATGGAAACAAAGGTGCGTCTTATCGACTCCTTTTTCCCTGTTGCAAAGGGCGGAACCTATTGCACTCCCGGTCCCTTCGGAGCAGGAAAAACCGTTTTACAGCATACAACTTCAAAGTATGCGGATGTTGATATCGTTATCATCGCTGCCTGCGGCGAACGTGCAGGTGAGGTTGTTGAAACTCTGACCGAATTTCCCGAACTCACCGATCCGAAAACAGGCCGTTCACTCATGGAACGCACCATAATCATATGCAATACATCTTCCATGCCCGTTGCATCACGTGAAGCATCGGTTTATACCTCGGTAACACTTGCGGAATATTACCGTCAGATGGGTCTGAATGTTCTTTTGCTTGCCGACTCAACCTCACGTTGGGCACAGGCACTCAGAGAAATGTCAGGCAGACTTGAAGAAATTCCCGGTGAGGAGGCCTTCCCGGCATATCTTGAATCCTATATTGCCGCTTTTTATGAAAGAGCAGGCTATGTCCGTTTGCCCGACGGAAGCACGGGTTCAGTTACAATCGGCGGCACGGTTTCTCCTGCCGGCGGTAACTTTGAAGAGCCTGTAACTCAGGCAACGCTCAAGGTTGTCGGTGCATTTCACGGCTTATCCCGTGAACGCTCGGATGCCAGAAAATATCCTGCAATAGACCCGCTTATTTCATGGTCGAAATATAAGACGGTTACAGACTCTGCAAAATCGGCTTTTTGTAAGAATATTCTTCTTCACGGCGACGAAATCGGCTCAATGATGAAGGTTGTCGGCGAAGAAGGCACAAGCCTTGATGACTATATTATCTATCTTAAATCAGAAATGCTTGATGCAGTTTATCTTCAGCAGAACTCTTTTGATTTGGTTGATGCAAACTGTGGCACGGCTCGTCAGCGCTATGTCACGGATAAGCTTGTATATATTCTCGGCAGCGAATATGCGCTCGAAAATAAAGACGATGCACGAAGCTTCTTTAACCGTATGCGTCAGAAGTTTATTGACTGGAATTATACGGAATTTGAAAGCGACGCTTTTAAGAAAGCTGAAGCTGAAATCGACGCTTTATATGAAAACGGTCAGGGCAAAGCAACCCGTGATGCGGAGGTATTGTTGAAAGGCGGTGAGCAGCAATGAACAAAGTGTTCAATAAAATAGAATCCATCACCGGTAACGTTATCACCGTAAAAGCAGAGGGTGTGCGATATAACGAGCTTGCAATAATAAACACCCGATTCGGCAAATCGCTTGCACAGGTTAATAAAATCGACGGCGATGTTGTTTCGCTTCAGGTTTTTGCGGGCGGTCAGGGTGTTTCGACGGGTGATGAGGTCCGTTTCTCAGGTCATGAAATGCGTGTTTCGTTCAGCGAAGATCTTCTCGGAAGAATCTTCAACGGCTCAGGAGAGCCCAGAGATAAAGGTCCCGCTCTTACCGAAAACATGAAACCCATAGGCGGACCTTCCGTCAATCCCACAAAGCGTATTCTTGCCAACCGTATGATGAGAACAAATATCCCGATGATTGATATGTTCAATACTCTTGTTGTTTCGCAGAAGCTTCCGATATTCTCAATCTCCGGCGAACCCTACAACCAGCTTCTTGCACGAATTGCTTTGCAGGCTGAAGCGGATGTTATTGTGCTTGGCGGCATGGGTCTTAAATATGATGACTTCCTTTATTTCAAAGAGGAACTTTCAAACGGCGGAGCTTTGAGCAAAACCGTTATGTTTATTCACACCGCATCCGATCCCACCGTTGAATGTATGATGATTCCCGATATGGCTCTTGCAGTTGCGGAGCAGTTTGCTTTGCAGAATAAGGATGTATTGGTTCTTCTTACTGATATGACAAACTTTGCCGATGCGATGAAAGAAATTGCCATCACTCAGGAACAAGTTCCTTCCAACCGCGGATATCCGGGCGACCTTTATTCTCAGCTCGCATCCCGTTATGAAAAGGCGGTTGACTTTGATGATTCGGGCTCCGTTACTGTTCTTGCGGTCACAACAATGCCCGGTGACGACGTAACCCATCCTGTCCCCGACAACACAGGCTATATCACCGAAGGTCAGTACTATCTCAAAGGCGGACGCATTGAACCCTTCGGATCTCTTTCACGTCTTAAGCAGAATGTTAACGGTAAAACACGAAAAGACCACCGTGCGCTGATGGATGCAATGATACGCATGTATTCATCCTACAAAGAAACATTGGAAAAGAAAAACATGGGGTTTTCGATGACACGCTGGGATGAAAAGCTGCTGAAATACGGTCAGCTTTTTGAAAACAAGCTTATGGATTTGTCGGTTAATCTTTCTCTTGAAGAAGCTCTTGACCTCGGCTGGAAGATTCTTGCAGAATGTTTTGAAAAGGATGAAACCGGAATAAAATCTGACCTTACCGATGAGTTCTGGCCCGTCAGATAAGGAGGATTAAAGTGGCAAAAATCAAACTGACTAAAAATGAGTTGAAGATACAGAAGGATGCCCTCAAAATGTATCGGAGATATTTGCCTACTCTGACACTCAAAAGGCAACAGCTTCAGGCTGAAATACGCACCATTGAAGCAAAAGCCGAAGCGGTAAGAAAAGAGAGAGAAGACCTTGAAAGAGGCTTCAGATCATGGATTGCCGTTTTCAGCGAAACGGACACATTCCCCGACGGAATAATCACCGTAAGCAATATCCGTAAAGGCTTGGGTAATATTGCGGGCGTAACGATTCCGGTCTATGAAGGTGCGGATTTCTCCCGTAGCGACTATGATTTGTATGAAACTCCGCTGTGGGTTGATATAGCCGCAAACCATATGGAAAAGGCTATGTCGCTCGACCTTGAAGCGGAAGTGTTGGATGAGCAGGTCAGACTTCTTGAGCATGAGCTTCGCGCAACCTCACAGAGAGTAAACCTGTTTGAAAAGGTTAAAATCCCCGAAACAGAGGAAAACATCAAAAAAATCTCAATTTACATGGCGGATCAGCAGGTCAGCGCCGTTGTCCGTTCAAAAATCTCAAAACGCAAAATTGCGGCACGCGGCGAAATGCCTTCGGAAACGGAGGTGTACTCGTTATGATTGTGCCTATGAAAAAAGTTTCTCTCATAATCATGGGAGATAAAAAATCAGAAACGCTTAAAAAGCTTCGAAAGCTTGGAATTCTTCACATCGAATCTGTTGAAGGCTCCGGCAAAAAGCTTGAAGAACTCAAAGAAAGAGTTTCATTGCTTGAAAGTGCGCTTTTCAGCATTTCGGAAAAGAAAAACAAAAAGATAAAGCAAGAAAATATCGATACTTCAAAGGCAATTTCCGTATCAAAAGAAATTGTTGCACTTGAGGATGAAAAAAAGCGCTGTTCAGCTGAAAAAATTACTCTTGCCACAGAGCTTGACCGACTTTCGGGTTGGGGAGAGCTTGATCCCGAAATGCTCGGCACACTCGCCGAAAAAGGCATTGATATTTCGCTTTACGAAATGCCGCAATCCGAATATGAAAACCTCGGCGAATGTATAAAAACTCTGCCTCTTCAAAAAACAAAATCTTCCGTAAAATTTGTGCTGATAAAAACAGGACTTGAAGATGAGGCTGAGGTTGTTGATTCATTGAAGGCATACCGACTTGAATTACCCGCAACATCAACAGCTGAAATAAGACAGAAAACCGAAAATTTAAACAATCGCATCAAAGAGATTGATAAAAAAATTTTTTCATTCACAGGCTGTGCAGACGGCATTAAAAAGTCAATCAAAACGTGTGAGAAAGAGATTGAGTTTGAGGTTTATGCAACGGGTATGGCGAACGAAAGTCTGTCAGCTGACGGGAAATCCGTTGCATATTTCACGGGATATGTTGAAGAAGAAAATCTTGAATGTCTCAAAAAGACTGCAAAGGAAAACGCCTGGGGTCTTTTCATTGAAGAACCCACCGAAGAAGATAATGTACCCACGAAACTGAAAAACAATAAGTTTGTAAGCCTTATTTATCCGCTGACCGATTTTCTCGGTACCGTACCCGGATATTTTGAATATGATATCTCGGGTTGGTTTTTGGGATTTATTCTCATATTCTTCGGAATTATTTTCGGAGACGGGGGATACGGTCTTCTCATCTCTGCCGTTACGGGAATTCTGATTGCAAAATCAGTTGCATCAAAGAAAAAAGTTCCTCCCGCATTTTTGCTTATCGGACTTTTCGGCTTGTCAACGATTCTTTGGGGAACGCTCACCTGTACATGGTTCGGTCTTTCTCCTGATCAGTTACCCGAATGGCTTCAGAAATTATCAATACCGGTTATCTCCAATGTTTATGCAGACAGAATCTGGTATCCGTTCTGGACAAACGGAGAATACGGTCTAACGACCGCACAGAATCTGCAGATATTCTGTTTCTCGTTGGCTCTTGTTCAGCTTACCGTAGCACACATCAAGGTTGCCGCAAGAAACAGGAAATCAATAAAAATTCTCGGTGATATCGGCTCAATAATGCAGCTTGTCGGTATATTTTATGTAGTGCTTAGTTTCGTTGTAAATGCCGAAGTTTTCAGCTTCGGACTTGTTATAAGAGGTGTTCCCGTCGGCACGGTTGCCCTCGTTATGGTCATAGCAGGTTTCGTTATGAGCTTCGTATTCTCAAACTATGAAGGAAACATTGTCAAATCAATCATTGAAAGCCTCAAGAACATCGTTTCAGTTCTACTCGGCGTTGTAAATGTTTTCTCGGATATAGTTTCGTATATACGCCTTTGGGCGGTGGGTCTTGCAGGTGCGGCAATATCCGCAACGGTCAATGAGCTTGCGGGTCCGTTACTCGGCAACTTCTTGTTTATGATAATTGCGATAGTGCTTCTTGTGTTCGGTCACGGACTTAATATGATATTGAATGTTCTGTCTGTCATTGTTCATGGAATAAGACTTAACACATTGGAATTTTCGTCACATCTTGATATGTCCTGGAGCGGACATAAATTCAAACCCTTTGAAGAACAAATTGAAAATTAAGGAGAGTCATTATGAATTTAGGATTATTAGCAACAGCTCTGGCAATGGGTATTGCCGCAACAGGCTCTGCAATCGGTATCGGCATTGCGGGTCAGGCATCAATCGGCGCATGGAAAAAGTGCTATATGAGCAACAAGGCAGCACCCTTCATTCTTACAGTTTTCGCAGGTGCTCCTCTTACACAGACAATCTACGGCTTCCTTCTTATGCAGCAGATGAACGGCTCATCAGCTGACCCCGCATTCCTCTTCGGTCTCGGTATTGCATCAGGTATCGCAATGGCAGTTTCCGCTGTTGTTCAGGGTAAGGCAGGTGCCGCAGGTGCAGACGCACTTGCAGAAACAGGCAAGGGCTTCTCACAGTACATTACCGTTGTCGGTCTTTGTGAAACGGTTGCTCTTTTCGCACTCGTTTTCAGTATGGTTGCCCTCGGCTAAAATACCGCTTATAAAAAACAACTCCGTACAGAAAGCTCTGTACGGAGTTAATTTTTTGATGGTTTTATTTTACGGTTTTGCTATTGCAAGCAGGAATGTAATAACTGCAAGAATTACAAATGTGAGTGAGTACTTTTCAAGCCAAGCACCGGCACGCATAATAATGTAGCCGGGGAAGAAGATAACCTTTGCGACCTTGTTGAGCTTGCCGTACTGCTCCTTCATAACAAGTGCGTCTTCATACAGCGGGAAAAGGTTGCTCAGAAGAGAAACACAGAGCCATACGAAGAAGAAGGGTATAAGGAAATCGACAGTTTTGACAAGTGCAGGCTCGGTTATGATACTTGAAAGGAGTGAAGAGGAAGCTACGAAGCCTGTGTAGTTGCCGAGCATAACGATGTTGATGAGCGGGAACCATGAAAGTGAAACAGCAAGAGAGAAATTGAGAAGGCCGGGAACAAGGCAGAAGAAATAGCTTGCCGCAGGTTTCTCAATAAGCTCGTGCTCTACGTGACCGCACATTTCGTCTGTACGCAGGTAACGGTTATCCTCAACGGGGCATCTGAATATGCGGCACATTATCTGCTCAAAAAATGCCTTTGTAATCGCACCCGGGAAGGTGAGAATCTTGATTATAACGTATATAGCTGTCATTCAAATACCACCTCGCCGTTCTTAAAGAGTTGTTCAATGGTGATTTCACCGTTGATGCATTTTTCTGCTGTGGGGCTGATCTTCATATCGTACTGCTTGAGGAATTCAACTGCATCATCGTAGCCTTTTTCATCAAGCTTTTTGCTGAGTATTGCATAGAGATTGATTGACTCGACAGTGAGATAAGCCTCCTGCTCGAAGCAATCCTTTGCATAGCCGTAAGCAGCCTCGTAATCGCCTGCAAGAAGCTGACAGATAAGAGCGTCGTAATATGCTTCGTATATGCCGTTGTTTGCTATGTCGGCAATTATTGAGTCGAGCACTTCCATAGCCTCGTCGTACTTGCCTTCGTAACGCAGGAGCATTGCATTGTAACGCTTTGCATAGTTTGCGTTGTCAGGGTTGGATTTTGAGAGAACGTCGATATACTCTTTAGCCTGGTCGTATTTACCTGCCTGGATGCTGAGAGTTACGATGTTGTCAAGATAGATCCAACGGCAGTTGGGGATAAATTCGATAATCTGCTCGCAGTATTTAAGCTGAGTGTCAATGTCCTTGCTGCAGATGCTTGAAAGGGCAAGCATATAGTAGTTTATAAGACCCTTTTCTTCGTTGGTTTTTGCTGAGGCAAGCTTATCCTCATATTTCTTGATAAGCTCGTCGTAAGGAATATCCTTTTCGGTTATTTCGCCGTAGTAGAGCTTGTTGTAATACTCTGCGAAGATTTCGGACTGCTCGTCGGCAACTTTGTCAAGCTCAATAACGTAGTTATACTTTTCCTTGAGCTCTTTGTTCCAAGGAGCGTTGAGGTTGGATTTGCCTACTTTATCTGACCATGTGAGCGGATCCTCTGCAGCAGTGTTATCGTAGAAGAACTGCTCTGTAAGGTAAGTGAGATCGTCGGGCAGGTCGATATCGTAGCAGAATTCAGCAATCATACCTGCGGTCTTCCAGCCGAAAGCTGTGACGTCTGACTGTGAAACTTTACTCAGTGCCTCTGCGTGGTTGCCCTGCTCAATATCCATATAGAAATCGGCTACGGTTGTGATTGTGCCAAGCTGAGGGTAGAGCATAATAAGGCCTGCAACAGAGAGCACAAAAAGTGTAATCACTGCAATAAAGCCTTTGAAGCGGAGAGGTGTTTTTATAAACATCTCACGGCAATCGGAGCACAGGTCGCTGCTCTGACTGCGGCTCTTATCAACGGGCTTTTCGCCGCAGAGTATGCACATCTCTTCCTGCGGCTCACAATCTGCCTCGGCAGTGTCGGGCTCGGTTATTGTGATACCTTGGTCTTCGTTTGCCTGAATATCCTCAGGCGGATTTGAGTTTTCGGGTGAATCCGGAGTATTATCGGGCTCATCAACGGGCTGAATACCGTTGTTCTCTTTGAAATCGTCCAAAAACAAAACCTCCCTTTTTAAAATACATTTTATATAATAGCACATACTTGGTATGATTTCAAACATAATTTATATTTTTTAAAATATTATCACAGAAATTATAAATTACGGTTTGTGCGAAGTTCACACCAAATGCCGCCTGTTGAAAAACAACTTATCAAAATAAAATCATCGACGGCGGAATTTAAAATATGTACGGTAGGGCAGAGGCTTGCCTCTGCCGTGGTTACTGTCATATCATCTTTACGACGGCAGGGGCAAGCCCCTGCCCTACTTTTGATCTATGATGGCAGTTCTACCCTTAAGTTAAGGTTATCGTTAAAGGTGGTAAAAGCAACATTTTTATATCAAGTTTAAAACACCGCAGATGAGTGAATTCAACTCAATCTGCGGCGTTTTTGTTTGCTGAATAATTATCACAGAAATTATAAATTACGGTTTGTGCGATATGTGACCTTACGGTCACGCGATATATTTTGCTTGCAGCAAAATTCGATATAATTTCATAAATGAAATTGCTATATAGGCTCGTTTTACTCGCCTGCGATTAAGAAAACAGACCCCGATTTCTCGAGGTCTGTCTGAATGTTTAAGCTTATTTGTCAGCGACAAGCTCTTCAAATGCAGCCATAAGGATTGAGCCTGATGTACGGCTGAATGCGATTGTCTCCTGATAGTGGTCGCCGAAAGGCTCCATATCGTCAAAGAAAATCATGCAGTAGTCGTTGTCGTTGAGGATGTAGCCGATCTCGTCGTTTGCAAGGCCGAAGCAAAGGAGTACGTCGTCCTCAGCAAGCTCAAGTGACTCTGCACAGGATTTACCGGGGAAGTCGGTGCCTGAGAATGAATTCTCAGCGTCCATTGTAACACCGCCGTAGATGAGCTCGGGGCTGATTTCACCGGGCATCATAGCAACCTTGATGTTTGTGCCGAATTCAACGTAGCCGATTTCTGTGGGTGTTGAGTATGTGCCGTCGCCGTTGTCGAGAATTCTGTGGTTAACAAGACCCATTTTGCCGACAAGAAGGAGAACGGGGTTTTCAACTGTAACGATAACTTCCTGATGTGCGATGTTGAGGATGGGGTCAACCTTTACTTCTTCAACAGGCTCCCAGCCTTCGTACCAGAGTGTGTAGTGCTCGCCTGCGTTTGCGATTTCATTCTGAAGCTGCTCGTTATTCTTTACGTAGTCGCTTTCAAGAACTTCGTCGTAAGTCTTTGTCATGCTCATTGTGATGTATGCAAGCTCTTTGCCGTAACGGTCAGCCTGCATCCAGCGCTCGGGCAGATCAACGTCATCGTTTGTCGGGCCGCGGTCGGAGTAGATACCGAGAGTTGCACCGATGATGGGCATATAGTTGTAGCCGTACTTGGAAAGAGTCTGGTTCATTGCTGCGGTGTAGTCACCGGAGAGCTGCTTACCTGAGCTGTTGTCAGTCTTAAGACCTGTGATGTAGGGATGAGCAGGCTCGTTTACGATATATGTTTCAGCTGCTTCATCGTTGTAGGGATCAAAACGGAATACATAGAGGTTGCCGTCATAGCCTGTGGGGTCACGGTCATCGGAGAAGTACTCTGCACAGTCCTTACGGCTGAAGTTGAGGTCGCCCTCTTCCATAGCATCAACAGCGTTCTTGATTGACTGAGCTGTACGCTCTTTAAGGAGATTCATAAATGCCTCGTCCGGGCCGGGGATTGTCTTGAAGATGAGCTGGTCGTTGAGAGCTGCAAGTGTGTTGTTTGCCATCTTGAGGAAGAAGGGGTTCCAGAGACCCATAGTGTCAATTTCGCTATGGCAGTGTGTTGCTGTGACGTTGATAGAAACGATGTTGTTCTCTTTTGCGTAATCTGCAAGGAGAGCGCGGATGTCGCGGATATCCTTGTTGGAGATACCTATACACTCTATTGTGCAGAATGCAACCTTGCCTCTGCCTGAGCCGTCATCCATAACAACTGTGTAGACGTTCATATCGTCGAGAACCTCTTCAACAGTGTTGGAGGGGAAATTCTGAAGAAGGTAACCTGCAAGGTAGTAGGGTCTGTCGAGAATATCGTCAGGCACGAGACTTGTCTGATCGTAGCCGAGGCTCCACTGACCGCTCGGGTTAGAGTCGATAAATTCTGTATGGCCTGCCATAAAGTTGGGGCTGTCATACTCGTCTGCATTGACAAAAGTTGTGTTTGCAACGGGAGCGGGAACAGCGAGGAGATTGAGAATATCCATAAAGAGAAGCTCAAGGTATGTATATGCGATAGCTTCCTTCTGCTGCTCTGTCTTTGCACCGATCATAGCAATAACAGCCTGAATGGGGTCAAGGAGATTGTATGCTGTACCGTTGATGCGGACATATACGGGGTCTCCGAACTTTCTGTTACAGGTGATTGAGCTTGTGATGTAGGTGTTGTCGGCTTCTTCTTCTGCGAGGTCAGCCTGAGCTGCACCTGCGGATGTTGCTGCCGTAACGGCAGTAAACATAAGCAGAAGGCTGAGAAGAACGGCAAGAACCTTTTTGAGAGATTTCATTGTGTTTTCCTCCGTTTTGTGTGGATTTTGATTTTAAGTTGATATATAATACAAATCAACTAATAATACATTATACATATTATCATAAAACAGAAAATAAAAACAACGGCAGTATTACAGAATTTAGGTATAAAATATTGGTGAATATTACTGTATTTCAATTTTATATAATATATTGAGTTGACTATTCGGTGCGGTTTTGTTAAAATGCATAATGGTAGTATCTTATTTAAAGGAGACTGATTATGGATAAAATAACTTTTGTCGCAAAGCTCCTTGATTTTTTACGATTTTTACAGAAAAAAACAGTTATATTAGCACCTTTATGGCTGCTTGTTATTGCACTTTCGGGTGTGTTTGAGCTTGCAAGTGCGGCAAACCGCCCCGAAGAGATTTCAAAAACAATGCTCGTAAACGTCGATTCGTGGGACCGCTCACAGGATATGACAACTGACGGCAGAAACTTCTGGTTCAGCAGTAAATACGGTCTTATCAAAACCGAGCTTGACTGTGAGACACTTGCTTTGCGCAAATCCGATGCGATACCCAAGGAGTTCGTCGAGAATTTCGGCTCGGCTCATATCGGCGGTATCAGCTATTATAAGGACAAGCTCTACTGTGCCGTTGAAGACAGCAAGGTATGGCAGCATCCGCTTATACTTGTTTACAACCCGCACACGCTGGAGTATACGGGCGAGTATTATCACCTTGACCCCGAAAAGCACACTAAGGGCTTACCGTGGATTGCGGTTGACCCCGACAGCGGCGTGATCTACACCTCGTCAAGAGATAACTCAACAGAAATTATGAGATACGATACGAAAACTCAGCAGTATCTCGAAAGCATCAAGCTTGTAAATCCCGAAGAGGATTTCAATATACACAAAATTCAGGGCGGTGAGGTGAGCGACGGTGTGCTCTACCTTGCTACCAATAACGAAACGCAGGCTGTCTACTCAGTAGAGCTTGCAAGCGGTAAGGCTGAAAAGCTGTTTGACCGCAACCTTTTCTCAGGCAGTGAGGGTGAGGGCATTACAGTGCTCGCTACCGAAGACGGTGCTTATCTGCACTGTATGGATATGAGCCCGATTTTCCTCTCCTGCTACGTAAGACACTTCGCATTACCGACAGATTAAATCAGAAAGGCAAAAAAATGCTCGAACTCAGAAACGTATCTTTTACCGTTGAAAACTCAAGCGGCGACCTTGAGATAATCAAGGATGTTTCGCTTACGGTCAATGACGGCGAATTTCTTGTAATCACAGGCCCTAACGGCGGCGGTAAGTCAACTCTTGCCCGCCTTATTATGGGCATTGAACAGCCGACGGGCGGTCAGATTCTGCTCGACGGTAAGGACATCACAAATCTTTCCGTTACCGAAAGGGCACGCTATGGCGTGGGCTACGCATTCCAGCAGCCTCCCAGATTCAAGGGCCTTACCGTACGCAGGCTTCTCAGCCTTGCCCACGGTGCGGACTTGCCTGTCGATGAGTGCTGTGCCTACCTTACAAATGTAGGCCTCTGCTCAAAGGATTATCTCAACCGCGAGATTGATGCTTCACTTTCCGG
>JAZSDF010000148.1:0-3304 GCA_045531035.1 Acutalibacteraceae bacterium
AAAATTTAATAAATAACCCTACTCGGAGGTAAAATCTATGGGAGGATTTTTCGGCGCAACATCTAACAGAGATGTTGTTCTGGATGTGTTTTTCGGAGTTGACTACCATTCCCATCTCGGCACACGCAGAGGCGGTATGGCTGCAGTCAATGAAGAAAAAGGTTTTCAGAGAGATATACATAACATTGAAAACTCTCCTTTCCGCACAAAGTTTGCGGGAATAACGGACGAAATGCACGGCAATGCGTGCATCGGCTGCATAAGCGACAGCGATCCTCAGCCCATTCTTATCCGTTCAAATCTCGGTGTTTATGCTATAACAACAATCGGCTGCATCAACAATGCCGATGAACTTATAAATGAATTTCTTTCGCTCAGCGGCGGTCATTTCACAACCATGACTTCGGGCAAAATCAATTCAACCGAGCTTGTTGCGGCGCTTATCAATCAGAAGGACAACTTCGTTGACGGTATCCGCTTTGCTCAGGATAAGATTGACGGATCGCTTTCAATCCTCATTCTTCTTGAGGACGGAAGCATCATCGCCGCAAGAGATAAGGTCGGCAGACTGCCCATTCTTATCGGCAAGGATACCGACGGCAGATGTGTTTCGTTTGAATCGTTCGCTTTCGAAAAGCTCGACTATATATTTGAAAAGGAACTCGGTCCCGCAGAAATCGTAAGAATTTATCCCGACAGAGTTCATACTCTTGCAGAACCGAAGGAAAAGCTCAAAATCTGCGCTTTCCTCTGGAGCTACTACGGTTATCCCACCGCAAGATACGAGGGTATCGGCGTTGAAGCGATGAGAACCAAGAACGGTGCTGTTATGGCGAGGGAAGATAAGGAAAACGGCCTTTGCGACGGCATCGACTATGTAAGCGGCGTTCCCGATTCGGGAACACCCCACGCAATCGGCTATGCAAACGAAAGCGGTATTCCTTTTGCAAGACCGTTTATCAAATACACTCCCACATGGCCGAGAAGCTTTATGCCGACCAACCAGAGCGAACGCAACAAGGTCGCAAAGATGAAGATGATTCCCGTTCATGACCTCATTCAGAACAAGAGCCTTCTCTTTGTTGACGACTCAATCGTAAGAGGAACACAGATGCGTGAAACCATCGATTTCCTTTATACCCACGGTGCAAAGGAAGTGCATATGCGTTCAGCCTGCCCGCCGATTATGTACGGCTGTAAATATCTCAATTTCTCACGAAATACCTCCGATGATGACCTTATTGCAAGACGTGTTATTCACGACCTTGAGGGTCCCGAAGGTGATAAATATATCGATGAATACTGCGACGCTTCAACCGAAAGAGGCAAGAAGCTTCGTGAAATCATCTGCAAGGAACTCAAACTCACAACTCTCGGATATCAGTCAATTGCAGGTCTTATCGAAGCAATCGGACTTCCCGAGGATTGCGTATGTACTTACTGTTGGAACGGAAAAGGTTAAACATTATAAATTGTAAAATATGTGATTTTCACAGGAGGAATAAATTATGGAAAAAAGCTTCAGCGAAAGCTATGCAGCAGCAGGCGTTGACATTACCGCAGGTTACAAAGCGGTAGAACTCATGAAAACCCACATCAAGAGAACTCTCACAGCGGGCGCAATGTCCGATATCGGCGGCTTCGGCGGTCTTTTTGAGCTTGACCTTACAGGTATCTCAAAGCCCGTTCTCGTAAGCGGCACCGACGGCGTTGGCACAAAGCTCAAGCTCGCATTCATCATGGACAAGCATGATACAGTAGGTATCGACTGCGTTGCAATGTGCGCAAACGACATCATCTGCTGCGGCGCAAAGCCCCTTCTTTTCCTTGACTATATTGCTTGCGGCAAGAATGTTCCCGAAAAAATCGCTGAAATCGTAAGCGGTATCGCAGAAGGCTGTGTTCAGTCAGGTGCATCCCTTATCGGCGGCGAAACAGCAGAAATGCCCGGCTTCTATCCTATCGACGAATACGACCTTGCAGGCTTCTGCGTAGGTGTTGTTGATAAGGATAAGGTTCTTGACAACACAAAGATGAAAGAGGGCGACGTTGTTATCGCTCTTCCCTCAAGCGGTGTTCACTCAAACGGCTTCTCACTTGTAAGAAAAGTATTTGATGTTGATAACGCTGATATCAAAACTCCCGTTGCAGAGCTCGGCGGCAAATCAGTCGGCGAAACTCTCCTCACTCCCACAAAGATTTATGTTAAGCCCATGCTTGCTCTCTTTGAAGAAGTAACAGTCAAGGCTGTTTCTCATATCACAGGCGGCGGCTTCTATGAAAATATTCCCAGAAGTATTCCCGACGGCTTCGGCGCAAAGATTGATAAGTCTGCTCTTAAGATTCTTCCCATCTTTGACCTCATCGCAAAGACAGGCAACATCCCCGAAAGAGACATGTTCAACACATTCAACATGGGTGTCGGCATGAGCATCGTTGTTGCAAAGGAAGATGCAGAAAAGGCTCTTGAAGTTCTCAAGGCAAACGGCGAAGATGCTTATATCATCGGTGAAATTATTGCAGGCGACGAGAAAGTAGTTATCGAGTAAAATGATTTGGCTTTGCCATGAATTGACGGTAAACTGTCATGAATTCTCGCTTCGCTCCATGATTTGAATTACTTGCGTAATTCATTAAATATAATCAGTCATAGGCGGAGCCTATCCTTAATGCACGGAGTGTAAATCATGCAATTTTAATTGCAATTCATGATGCAATCAATTCATGCCGTAAGGCAATTCATAAAAAGGAGAAAAATATGAATAAAGCTCGCATTGCCGTCCTCGTTTCGGGCGGCGGAACAAATCTTCAGGCGCTGATTGACGCTCAGGCGGCAGGAATTATCAGCAGCGGTGAAATAACTCTCGTTATTTCCAACAAAGCAGGTGCTTATGCACTCGAAAGAGCCGCAAAGGCAGGCATCAGAACCGAAACCGTGCTCAAAAAAGAAACTCCCGATTTTGAGGGCAGACTTATTGAGCTTCTCGACGGCGACGGTATCGACCTTATCGTTCTTGCGGGCTTTATGAGTATTCTCTCCGAGCGTTTCACAAATCATTATAAAGACAGAATAATCAACGTTCACCCCTCACTCATTCCGTCATTCTGCGGCGAAGGATTTTACGGTCTTCGTGTGCATGAGGCGGCACTCGGCTACGGCGTTAAGGTGACGGGTGCAACGGTTCATTTTGTTAACGAAATTCCCGACGGCGGACGCATCATCATGCAGAAAGCCGTTGACATAGAGCCTGACGATACTCCCGAAACACTCCAGAAGCGTGTTATGGAGCAGGCTGAATGGATA
>JAZSDF010000125.1:0-3121 GCA_045531035.1 Acutalibacteraceae bacterium
ATTATTTTACACTAAAGCACTTGACAACACATAATTATCGTGATACAATTCATTTAACAGTTAAGTTAAATGTTAAATGACGGAGGTAGTTTTATGGGGTTACAAAACACACTTAAGGCTCTTGCAGACCCTACAAGGCGAGAAATTCTCAATCTTTTAAAAAAGGGGTCAATGTCAGCAGGCGATATTTCAGAAAAATTTTCCGTCAGCTTTGCCGCTGTTTCAAGACATCTTTCTGTTCTCAAGGATGCCGACCTTATACGGGATAAACGCGACGGAAAATATATTTATTACGAACTCAACGCATCGGTTCTTGAGGAAATCATGCTCTGGATAACCGATTTGAAAGGAGATGCTCAGAATGATTAAGAAAAACTTTAAAATGCTGCTGATAACATCCGTTATTACACTTCTTCCGATTGTTCCGGGACTGATTCTTTGGAATAAATTTCCCGATGAAATACCCATTCATTTCAATGCTCAAGGCGTTGCCGACGGATGGGGCGGAAAAGGAATTGCTGTTTTTGCCATGCCCCTTTTCATGTTTGCCATCCATTGGTTATGTGCGTTTGTCACTAATATTGACCCGAAAAGCAAAAATATAACCGAAAAAAATATGAATCTTGTTCTTTGGATTACCCCTGCTCTCTCGGTATTTGTCAGCGGAGTTATATATTCATTTGCTCTCGGTTATGAACTAAATATTAACACCGTTTTCCCGATTTTCTTCGGTCTGTTTTTTATCGTTATCGGAAACTATATGCCCAAATGCAAGCAGAACTACTCCATCGGTGTAAAAGTTCCGTGGGCACTTGAAAGTGAGGAAAACTGGAATTATACCCACCGCCTTGCAGGAAAAACATGGGTCATCGGAGGTCTTTGCATAATTGCTTTATCTTTTTTAAAAACGGTATGGATTTTTATGGCGATAACGATTATAATGGTCTTAATCCCCATTATCGGGTCCTATCTTTTCTATAAAAAGGAGAAAAAGCAATGATTTATGACACAATAAAAAATCTTAAGAATTACTCCGCACTCAATCCCGCTTTTGATGCAATTGCAAAATTTGTTGAAGAAAACGATATGAAAGCTCTTGAATGTGGCGGATACGATGTTGCAGAAGGCATAAAGGTCGGCATTTCCGAATACTCACCCGAAAACGGCGGTGATTATGAAGCCCACAGAGATTTTCACGATTTGCAGTACGCAATCTGCGGCGGCGAATATATCGATGTTTTACCCATTGAATTTGCAACAGAATCAACAGGCTATAATCACGACATCGAGTTTTTCAAGGGTCAGACTGCAGAAGCTTCAAGAATCGCACTTGAGGAAGGTACCTTTGTTTTCCTTGCCCCTCAGGACACCCACAAACCATGCATTAAAATGAACAGTGATACAATCAAAAAGGCTGTTTTCAAAATTAAAATCTGATATCCCAAAACCTTAAAAAGGTCAGTCAAATCACCGGTTGAACCGGTGATTTGTTTTATTTATATTATAAACGAAGCAACCCCCACTTTGTGAAGATTGCTTCGTTTGGCCCGCCCGAAGGGATTCGAACCCCCGTTCTTCAGAATCGGAATCTGCTGCGTTATCCAGCTGCGCCACGGGCGGATATATAAAGGGTGCATATGCACCCTTTTTTTATCTGATTTTTTCGACAACCTCGCCTGATGTGGGTTTGGTTTTGTCTATGAATTCCCTAACTGCTTCTGCGGAGGGCATTGCGGCTGAACAGCTGTGTGCGGAAACAAGCATTGATGCGGATGCGGTTGCGAATTCAAGCGCATCTGGAACACTCTTTCCGTCCAGGAGAGAATAAATGAAAGCGGATGCATATCCGTCGCCGCCGCCGAAACCCTTGAGCATCTTTACGGGGAAAGGCTTAACTTTATAAGCAGAACCGTCGTCAAGATAAGCAACCGAACCCTCTTTGCCGTGCTTGATGATTACGATTTTGTTTCCGTAGGAGAACCAACGTGCTGCAGATTCTTCGTCGCTTGCGCAAACGCCTTCAACGGCTTCGGTGAGGTCAAACTCCTCTCTTGAACCGAGAATAATATCGCTGTTCTTTGCGGCAATTGAATAATAAAGAGAAATTTCATCTTTATTCTTCCAGGTATAGCTTCTGTAGTCGATATCAAAAATAACAACCACACCGTTTTTCTTTGCAAGGAAAAGAGTTTTGAGTGCAGCTTCTCTTGAGGGGCTTGCACAAAGAGCTGTACCCGAAATAACAACAGCCTTTGCCTGCTTAATATATTCTTCGTCAACATCGTCAACGCAAACCTGAAGGTCTGCAACACCTTCACGGTACATAAGAATACTGCTCTGTGTGGGGCTGAGTATTTCGGTAAAAGTAAGACCGAGATTTTCACCGTTTTCACATCTGAAAACATGGGAAACATCAATGCCGTCATTCTTGAAATAGTTTTCAACATAGTCGCCGAATTGGTCATCGGAAACTCTTGCGATAAAGCCGCACTTTGCTCCGAGTCTTGCAAGACCGACAGCAATATTTGCGGGTGAACCGCCTACATACTTATTGAAGTTACTGCTCTCAGAAAGAGGCATATTCATATCCGTAGGATTAAAGTCGATAGCAATTCTGCCGATGGGGATTACGTCAAGGGGTTTTGATTTATCAAAATTAATATAGCTCATTTCATTCATCCTTTCCTATGCTTTTCCCGAGCATCCGAATATTTCTATATGTTTCATGGCATTACGGTATGCACCTTTAACCTCTGCGGTCTGCAAATCGTAATAGCCTTTTATTTTACCGTTTTCATAAGCCGTTCTTACGGAATATTCAACGCTGTCAAAGGTTGCGGTTGCGATATTTATCTTGTTAATTCCGAGTTTTATACACCTTTTGAAATCCTCGGGAAGAATACCCGTACCACCGTGAAGAACAAGCGGTGCCTTCACAAGATTTGCGGTTTCTTCAAGAATATCAAAACGGAGTTTCGGCGCCTGCTTGTAGTTGCCATGGGCATTGCCTATCGCAACGGCGAGTGCATCAACATTTGTCTTTTCATAAAATTCGAGAGCCTGAACGGGAGATGTACAGTTGATTGCGATATTCTCGCTTCCGTCTTCGCTTCCGCCGACA
>JAZSDF010000147.1:0-4963 GCA_045531035.1 Acutalibacteraceae bacterium
TTGAAGGTCCATTCAAGCATCTCTTTGCAGTCGAGGAACGAACCGTTTTCGTTAACGCCGTCGTTATCAACATCTCCGAAGGGCGAATCGAGTGCAACGGCAACATAGTTATAGCCGTCTTTTGAGGCAAAGGCAACGAAACATCTGCCTGCGCCCGAGGTTGAACCCGTCTTGCCGCCCTTAACATATTTGCAATAGTAATCCTTATATGCGCTGTTGAGCATATAGTTTGAAGAATGGATTGTTCTTGACTGCTGAAGATTTGTTTCGGGAAGAACGTAGCTTTTTCTTGCAACGATTTCCTCAAATGCAGGAAAGGACATTGCGTGAGTGATGAACTTCGCCATATCCGTTGCAGTTACATACTGATTTTCGTGGTCAAGACCGTGGGGATTTTCAAAATGACTGTTTGTGCAGCCGAGTCTTTCTGCAACCTCGTTCATCATAGAAACAAACTTCGCTCTGTCGCCGCCCGAAACATAGTCGGCAAGAGTAGTTGCGGATTCGTTTGCACTCACAAGCATAAGGCAGCAGAGAAGGTTGTAAACCGTCATCTGTTCGCCCGCCATGATTCCGCCGAGAGAGCTTCCCGTGCCGTCGAGCTCTCTTATACACGACTCAGGAACGGTTACCGTTGCTGACAGATCCGAGCAGTTTTCAAGAACGACAATTGCGGTTATAACCTTTGTAAGGCTTGCAGGTGCAGTCTGCTTGTTTGCGTTTTTTGAAAAAATAACCTCGCTGTTATCGGTGCTTACAAGCAGAAGGCAGTCCGAATAAAGTTTCATTTCCTCCATAACATCGTCATATGCGGCATTAGCACCCGTAAAACAGAATGTGCTTATAAAAACAACCGCAGTCAATAAAATGCTTAATATCTTTTTCATTTCACAACACCGTTTCAAAAAATTTCGATAAATGATAGTATACCACAAAAGCATATAAAAATAAATACCTAATTTTTGGTTTTTTGCCCAACGGCACACCACTTGATTTTTTTGTACGATTAGAGTATATTAATTAGGACTATGAAAATAAGGAGTGTGGAGAATGGTATATGTAACCGGAGATATGCACGGCGATATTTCCAGATTTGACTCTCCTGCGATAAAACAGCTCAAAAAAGGCGATACTCTTATTGTTTGCGGTGACTTCGGGTTTATCTGGGACAACAGCAAAATCGAGCAGAAAATTCTTAAAAAGCTTGCAAACAAAAAATATAATGTTTGCTTTATCGACGGCACGCACGAAAACTTTGAAATCCTCAATTCTCTTCCCGTTTCGGAATGGAACGGAGGCAAGGTTCACCACCTCGGAGGAAATCTTTACCATCTTATGAGAGGTCAGGTTTTTAAAATCGACAATATGACTTTCTTCACGATGGGCGGCGGCGAAAGCCCCGATATCGACATCCGTTTTGAAGAAAACGCATGGTCAAAATATGAATTCCCGAGCCGAGAGGAACTTCTTGAAGGTGCGGCAAATCTTGAAAAACTCAACTGCCGTGTTGACTACATCATCACCCACGAGCCCCCTGTTAAAATTAAGGGATTCCTCAAGCTCAAGGACAGCGAAACCGCAAGCGTTACGGGTCTTAACACCTATCTTGAAGAGCTTTCCGAAGCCTGCGTTTTCAGACGCTGGTTCTTCGGTTCAATGCACCTTGATAAGTATATTTCGAACTCCCATGTTGCGGTATTCCAGAATGTTATCAACGCTATAACGGGCGAGGTTCAGAAATGAGTATTGTAACAAATCTTAAATCATGTCTTGAAAAAAACGAAGCTTTTCTCATTACTTCCGAAGAAAACATGAGATATGTCACGGGGTTCCCCCATTCGGAGGGCAGAGTTCTCATAACTGAAAACGAGGCTTTGTTTTTCGTTGACAGCCGATATATCGAGGCGGTAACAAAATCGGTAACCTCATGCGAAGTTGTGCTCATGACTTCATTTCACAAGCAGCTCGGCGAATATGTCGGAAAGCTTGATATCAAAAGAATTTTCACCGAAGCGGAAGGCATAAGCGTTGCCGGTTTTTCGGCACTTTGCAAAAATGTTCCGTGTGAATTCAAAGCAGAAAAAACCGATGAACTTCTGACTTCTCTCCGCCGCAAAAAAAGTGAGGAAGAAAAACAGAAAATTCTTAAAGCGCAGGCAATTGCCGAAAAAGCGTTTGACCATATTCTCGGCTTCATAAAAGAAGGCGTGACCGAGCGTGAAATCGCTCTTGAACTCGACTTTTTCATGCTGAAAAACGGTGCGGAATGTGTTTCGTTTGACACCATTGCCGTCAGCGGCAAAAACACCTCTCTCCCCCACGGTGTACCCTCGGACAAAAAAATTATCCGCGGCGATTTCATCACCATGGACTACGGTGCGGTGGTTGACGGATATCACAGCGACATGACACGCACGGTTGCGGTCGGTGAAATTTCATCGAAGCAGTCGGAGGTTTATGAAACCGTTCTTTCGGCACAGAAAAAGGGTCTCGAAGTCCTCAGAGCCGGCATATCGGGATTTGATGCTGACAAAGCCGCAAGGGATATCATCAAAAACGCAGGCTACGGCGAATTTTTCGGTCACGGCACGGGTCACGGAGTAGGTCTGCAAATCCATGAATCTCCCCGTCTTTCGCCCAAAAGCTCTCATATTCTTGAGGTCGGCGATGTGGTGACGGTTGAGCCCGGAATTTATATTCCCGATAACTTCGGAGTGCGCATTGAAGATATGGCATACATCACCGAAAACGGCTTTGAAAACCTCACAAAATCCAAAAAATCGCTTATAATTCTTTAATGTTAAGCGTTTCTTTAAAAAAAGACTTGAAAAATCATAGTGAATAGTATAAAATAGCTGTGAAAACATATAAACATATATAAGGAGAAATATTTTTATGGTATCAGCAGGCGATTTCAGAAACGGCGTAACCTTCGAAATGGAAGGTCAGGTTTATCAGATTATCGAATTCCAGCACGTTAAGCCCGGTAAAGGCGCTGCTTTCGTAAGAACAAAGATCAGAAACGTTATCGGCGGTGCTGTTGTTGAACGTACATTCAACCCCACCGACAAGTTCCCCACCGCTTACATTGAGCGCAAGGAAATGGAATATTCATATGAAGACGGCGGTCTTTACTACTTCATGGACCCCGAAACCTATGACATGGTTCCCATCGGTGCAGACACACTTCCCGAAAACTTCAAGTTTGTTAAGGAAAACGAAACCTGCCGTGTTCTTTCATACAAGGGCAGCGTTTTCGGTGTTGAACCCCCCACAACAGTTACTCTTCAGGTAACAAAGACAGACCCCGGCTTCGCAGGCAACACAGCTACAAACGCAACAAAGCCCGCAACTCTTGAAACCGGCGCAGAGGTTAAGGTTCCTCTCTTCATCGACGAGGGCGAAATGATTGTTGTTGACACCCGTACAGGCGAATATCTCAGCAGAGGCTAATAAATATATTAAATAATTGGAGGACAAAGAAATGACCGTAACAGAAAAGGTTGCATATCTTAAGGGTCTTGCAGAGGGTCTTGCACTTGATGAAAACAAGCCCGAAACAAAAATTATCAATGCAATGATGGACGTTCTCGACGAACTCGCTCTTACCGTAAGCGATCTTGAGGACGGTATGGATCTTATCTCCGAACAGCTTGACGCTGTTGACGAGGATCTCGATGAGCTTGAAAGCTTCGTTTATGAAGAGCTTGACGATTGCGACTGCGATTGCGACGACTGCTATGATGACGAAGAAGAATACTACGATGTAGAGTGCCCCAGCTGCGGCGAGGTTATCTGCGTTGACAGAGAAATCCTTGAAGAAGGCAGCATCACATGCCCCAGCTGCAACGAACTCCTTGAGTTTGATGTAGAATGTGACTGCGACGACTGCGAATAATCAAAACATCAAAAAGCCGCCTTGCATAACGCAGGGCGGTTTTTAAATGGAGTAGCTATGATTAAAAACATTATTTTTGATATGGGCGGAGTGCTCATTGACTACAACCCTGAAAAAACTCTTTACGGTTTGTTTGACAAGGAAACCGCCGACATTCTTCTGCGTGAAATTTTCAGAAATCCAATCTGGGCAGATAAAGACAGAGGTATCATAACTCCCGAAGAAATCATGCTTCAGAAAAGAAACTCAATCCCCGCAAGGGTTTTCGAAAAGGTATGCGAAATGGTGGACAATTTCTATCCCTATATGCCGCCGTTTGAAAAAATGGTTCCTTTTATTGAAATGCTGAAAGAAAAAGGCTTCGGAATATATCTTCTCTCAAATGCTTCATCGGATTTCCATGAACGCAGAAAGGACATTCCCGCTCTTTCGCTGTTTGACGGCGTACTCATTTCCGCAGACTATAAGCTTCTCAAACCCGAAAAAGAAATATACCTCGCACTTTACGATAGATTCTCGTTAAAGCCCGAGGAATGTTTCTTCATTGATGATGTTCAGGCGAATATCGACGGTGCAAGAGAGGCGGGTATGGACGGACATTGCTATTTCCACGGCGATATTGATATTCTGAAAAAAGATATGGTCGAAAAAGGTATTCTTTCTTGACTACGCCGAAAATAAAATGTTATTATATGTATACAAATAAATATGTAAAGGCATAAGAACATGAATTGTTATTCACAAATCGCAAAAACCGTTCCCGAATTTATGTCGCTTGCCAATGCAATCAGAAAAACCCGTCTCCCCTGCGGAGTTACGGGGCTTTCGCACATACACAAGGCGCACGTTATCGCTTCGATGTGTATGTGTCTTATGCAGAAGGCGGTTGTTATCGTTCCCGACGAGGCAACGGCAACCCGTATGCGGCAGGATTTAGAAGGCTTCGGGGTCAATGCCCTGCATTATCCCGCAAGAGATTTTTCGTTCCGCACCCTCGAAACGGTTTCAAGAGAATATGAACACGCCCGCCTGAAAGTGCTTGACAAGATGCTTTCGGGCGATTAC
>JAZSDF010000145.1:0-3360 GCA_045531035.1 Acutalibacteraceae bacterium
GACGGCAAGCTTAAAATATTGCATATTGCCGACACGCATCTTAACTATGACAAGCATTTCGATGCATCAGTATGGGTAATCGCTGAAGCCTGCGATGTTGAAAAACCTGACCTTGTTGTTCTTACGGGTGATAATACACATCCCAACGAAGACCCCGAAAAAACAAAAAAGCTCATCAACGCTCTGATGAATATATTTGAATCAAGAAATATTCCCGTTGCCGTAACCTTCGGAAATCACGATTCAGAGGCAGGTCCGATGTCAAGAAAAGATATTATGGATTATTATAATACCTTCTCTTGTGTAATAACTGCTGATGAATCCGTAAGCTTCAAAAACTGCGCAACATTCAATATTCCCGTTCTTGCTTCTGACAGCGACAAGGTCGGATTCAATCTTTGGGTATTTGACTCAGGCGATTATGATGAGGATGATCCGAGACACTATGACAGAGTTCGTACCGAACAGATTGAGTGGTATAAGGAAACCTCCGCAAAGCTTAAGTCTGATAACGGCGGAGAAAAAGTCAATTCAGTTGTATTTCAACATATAATTGTTCCCGAAATCTATGATGTACTTAAAAAGGTTGATTCAAAACAGCCTTATGCAATTGAGCATATTTATAATGAAGACGAATATTATGCCTTCGACCCCGAAAATGTGAACTACGGCACTCTCAACGAAAAGCCCTGCCCCGGATATTATAACGACGGTCAGTTTGATGCTTTGATTGAAAACGGCGATGTGCTTGCGATGTTTACAGGTCACGACCACACAAATGCCTTCGGTGTAAGAAATCAGGGGATTGATATCTTTACCTCTCCCATGACCCGTTACAAAGGTCTGGCTTACACAACTCAGTACGGTTACCGTGTTGTTGAAATTGATGAAAATGATACTTCAACCTATGATACAAGAGTTGAGCGTCTTTATGATGTTTTTGATTTTGATTATATAGAAACCGCAAAAGATAACGGTGACAAATATTCAAAGAGAATTGCTTTTGAGCTTGCGGTAAAGGGCAGTGTTCAGGAAAGCTTTATGAAGCTTTATCAATCCGTTGTTGAACTCATCACAGACAGAAAAGTTACATATCCGCATTAACCGGAAATATATTAATAAAACAATTAAGGAGCAATATAGTGTGAGTGAGTTTTTTAAGTTTGACCCTGCAGTTTTTGCAGTGGATAAATCTTATCAAATTATGATGCCCTGTGAAAAAGCCGGCCTTTTCTTTGTTAAGGTTAGGGATAAATTTTATTATGATGAATCCAACGGTATTATGCGTTCAAGAAATGAGATACACAGGGTTGAGGTGCCTATGGATGAACTGGATGAAGCCGGGGAATACACTGTCTGCATCCGACCTGTTATTGAAAGAAAGCCGTATTTCACCGAAACCGAAGAAGTACTGGAAAAAAGATATAAATTCTGTCCCATACCCGAAAAGGGTATAAGAGCTTACCACATCTCTGATGCTCATAATCTTATCAAAGAGCCCGTAAGGGCTGCGGAAACTTTCGGTGATATTGATTTTCTCATTTTAAACGGAGACGTTATCGAACACAGCGGTGACCCTTCAAAATTTATTAACATATACGAAATATGCTCACTTTTAATGAAAGGTGAAAAACCCTGCATATTCTCAAGAGGTAACCACGATTTAAGAGGTGATTTTGCAGAGAAATTTGCCGATTACACTCCCAGTTACTTGGGTAATACATATTACAGCTTCCGCCTCGGTAATATATGGGGAATACTGCTTGACTGTGGCGAAGATAAGCCCGACGATCACGAAGAATACGGCTTTACCGTTGCCTGCCATGCTTTCAGGGAACGCCAGACTGAATTTTTGAAGAAGATAATCAAAAACAAAGAAAATGAATATGAGTTCAAGGGTATTAAGCATAAGCTTGTGATTTCTCACAATGCCTTTACTCACAGATATAACCCTCCTTTTGATATAGAGCAGGATATTTTCGCTGAATGGGCAAGACTTTTAAGAGAGAATGTTAAGCCTGAGGTTATGATTTGCGGCCATGCACACGAACTCAACGTCTATTATCCTGAAAATACTGAGTGGAACACTAACGGGAGTATAAGCCCTGTGGTAATAGGCAGCACAGTTGAAAAGGATGATGAAAATTATTTTGCGGGCTGCGGATATATTTTTAACCAAGATGAGATTAAGCTCATATTCACAGACAGTAACGGCAAAATAATAAAAGAAGAAACTGTGTAACAGAACAGTCTGATCAAAAACAGCAGGAAACATCCGCAAGATGTTGCCGTAATAGAAATCTTCAATGATATTTGATATTATGTATTTCTCTGTGTCTGATGAAATATATTAGAGTACGAAATATAGAATATGTATTACCGGAGAACTGCTTGTGTTATAAACACCTGCACCATAGTGAGTATTCATTACACAAGTGAATACTCACTTTTCTTTTTTACACTTCCTCATTGTTAAATTTAGTATAATTAGTTATGTATCGAGCAGGCTTTGACCTGCTCTTTTTTGTTATGCCGTGAGATATTCCACGGCTACACCTTGTCTTGTTTCGAGGACTATGTTTTCCTCTTTTACGGGATTCTCAACTACCCCGAAAAATCTGTAATGAATGATAGCCCCTTTGCGTTCTGTTTTTACCCTTACCTTCGATGAAGTAACTCAAGAGATTTGCCGTCAATACGGCAGATTACTAAATATGATGTTTTAATTTTGTAGCGAATTCTTTATAATGTTGGCTGAGGATATAATCAATTACAGCTTCTTTTGGAATGATGTAAGTACATCTTATATAAAATGTTTTAATATGTTTACCTTTGATTATTTTTCTTGCAGAGTTAGGACAAATACCGCCAAGCATTTCACAAAACTGTGGAATTGTAATTAAGTCAGGACATTTGCGAAATTTTTTTCTTAATTCATTTTTTTCCATATAATTCTCCTTAAAGGTATTGTCAATGGCGGAGAATTAAGTTATAATATTTGAAGTACTTAAATTCTGAATTAAGTACGTTTGATGTTGTTAAAATTGAATCGACCCCCGAAAGTCGCCGAAAGAGTAAATTTTTTATTCACGATTTTTTCGAGGATTTCAGGTTTAAAGATGATTACACAATGAATTTCTGGTGATATATAAGGATTTTGAGGATTTTTTGTTCCTTTAAATTCCTTTTGATGGTTGTGGTTTCCGGATGAGTTACATCACTCAAAATCTGGTGGTAGCGATACCGTACCGGTTCGACCCCGGTCACCGGCACCAAAAAACACGGATGATTTTTATCATCCGTGTTTTTTTATTATGATTTATTTGTCACTGTTAAAAGCTGCAGTCTGCATTTTCATAC
>JAZSDF010000106.1:0-5755 GCA_045531035.1 Acutalibacteraceae bacterium
ATATACTGTACATGAGTGGGATGGGCAGTCGCGGGCAGCTTAACCGCTGCGTGAGGAAAGTCCGAGCTTCACAGAGCAGGATAACGGCTAACGGCCGCCGAGGGTGACCTTAGGGAAAGTGCAACAGAGATATACCGCCTGCTTTGCAGGTAAGGGTGGAAAGGCGAGGTAAGAGCTCACCGGCATGCGGGGAACCGCATGGCCCTGCAAACCCTATCCGAAGCAACACCGATTGGGGGAGGAATTTCATTCCGTCGTTTGCTCGACGATACTCCGAGGGGTGGCTAAAGCCGTGCAGCAATGTACGGCGTAGACAGATGATTGCCTTAAATGACAGAACTCGGCTTACAGATTCACTCGGCACATAAGTAGTTTTAATTGATATGGTTGATATGGAAGAATTTGTTACAGTAACGGGTGTTGTGGAATACATAACATACCGGAATACCGAAAACGGCTACACTGTTCTTGAATTTTCAAGTGACGGTGAACTTTTTACTGCTACGGGTAACATAGGTGACCTTTATTGCGGAGAAAGGGTAACGTTTACGGGTAAATGGTCTGTGCATCCGACTTTCGGAAAGCAGCTTAAGATTGAGGGATGTGTCCGTGAAATGCCCGAAACTGCCGCTGAAATGCTTTCATATCTTTCTTCGGGAATAATCAGGGGAATCAGAGAAAAGACGGCTCAGAAAATAGTTGAGCGTTTCGGCGAGGAGACTTTCAGCATTATCGAAAATGCACCCGACCGTCTTTCGGAAATCAAAGGTATTTCCCGTGACAGAGCAAAAGAAATCTCCGAGGAATTCAGAAAGCGTGCCGCAGAAAGAGAGGCACTTATTTCTCTCGAAAAGTATGGTATGACAACATCCGAATGTCTTAAGGTGTTCAGAATTTTCGGACCGAGGTCTGTTGAAACGGTCGAAAGAAATCCTTATCTTCTGTGCTCCGAGGGAATAGGCATAACATTTGAAAAAGCATGCAATATTGCGCAGAGGCTTCCCGTGCCTCCTGCTGATGAATACAGAATTGCGGCGGGTATTCTCTATGTTGTAAGGCACAACCTTTATAACGGTCACACCTGCCTTCCCCGTGAAAAACTTATTGTGCCGTGTGTATCCCTTCTCGGATGCTCCGAGGATGAAACGGAAATTCAGCTTGATAAACTTATTGAACAAAAGCAGCTTGTTTCGGATGTTATCTACGGCAGAGAATTTATATTTCTTCCCGAAATCTATGATGCGGAGAAAAAAGCGGCAGACACGGTCCTTTTTATGAAACGCTTTGCTCCGAAATGTCTTGATAATATTGATGAACAGATAAATAAAGCCGAGCTTATCGGCGGCGTTCTCTATAACGATATGCAGCGTCTTGCGATAAAGCTTGCCGTTGAAAGAGGTATTCTTATTCTTACGGGCGGACCTGGCACGGGTAAAACAACTACCCTGCGAGGAATACTCAAAGTGTTTGAAAATCAGGGCCTTGAGGTCGCTCTTGCCGCACCGACGGGACGTGCAGCAAAGAGAATGAGCGAGCTCACGGGCAGAGAAGCGCAGACTATTCACCGTCTTCTTGAGGTTGAATGGGACAGAAACGACAGACCCGTATTTCAGAGAAACAAACGCAATCCTTTGAGTGCGGGTGCGGTTATTATTGATGAGCTTTCCATGGTGGATATCGTTCTATTTTCAAGCCTTCTTGATGCTCTCCCTATCGGATGCAGACTTGTTATGGTCGGTGACTCCGATCAGCTTCCTCCTGTAGGTGCGGGAAATGTTCTTCATGATATGATTAACTCAAAGGCTCTTCCTGTTGTCGAGCTTAAAGAAGTTTTTCGTCAGGCGATGGAAAGCCTTATCGTTACAAATGCCCATAAAATTGTTTCGGGTGAATTCCCCGAAATAACAAGAACGGACAAAGACTTTTTCTTTATGGAAAGAATACAGCCCGTTTCTGCGGCGAAAACGGTAACGGAGCTTTGCACCGAAAGACTTCCCAATGCATATAAGTATTCTCCCACAGATGATATTCAGGTTCTTTGTCCGTCAAAAAAAGGCGAGGCGGGAACCGTTAATCTCAATAAATATCTGCAGGCGGCGATAAATCCTCCTGCAAAGCATAAGCGTGAGCATGCCTTCGGTCAGCGTGTATTCCGAGAGGGCGATAAGCTCATGCAGATAAAAAACAACTACAACATTCCGTGGTCAGCCTCCGATAAGGAAGGTCTCGGCGTTTTTAACGGAGATATAGGTATCCTTGAAAAAATCGATGAGGTTGCTCATGCGTTATATATCCGTTTTGATGACAAAATGGCAGAATATCCTTTTGAGGGAAGCACCGAACTCGAACATGCCTATGCTGTTACCGTTCACAAAAGTCAGGGCAATGAATTTGAGGCTGTTGTCATGCCCGTGACGGGAGTCGTTGAGCAACTCGCATACAGAAATCTGCTCTATACGGCAGTCACCCGTGCGAAAAAGCTTATGATTCTTGTCGGTTCAAGAAACACCGTTGAAAGAATGGTTGCCAACAACAGCAAAGCAAAACGTTATTCCGCACTTAAAAGCTTTATAATGCTTGGTGAAGAAAATTGAAAAGATTCAAAGAAATACTTATTCATATTATATTTCCGAGAAGATGTGCCTACTGCGGAAAGGTTATTCCCTACAGTCGCATGATGTGTGTAAAATGCGAAAAGGAATTGCCGAGAATTGAGGGCGTTATTTGTCCGAAATGTGCCCGCGAAAAAGATAAATGCAACTGCAAAGGTGCAGAGAATTATTACCAATCAATTGCCGCACCGTTTTATTTTGAAGGCTGTGTCAGGCACGGCGTTCATATTTTTAAATTCAGAAACGGATTTCGGAATTATGAGGCTTATTCGCTTGAAATGGCGGATACGGTCAGAAAAAGATTTGCGGATGTTGATTTTGATTTTATAACCGAGGTGCCGATGACCCGAAAAAGCAGAAAAAAGAGAGGCTATAATCAGTGCTTTTATCTTGCGAAGGGTATATCCGACATTCTCGGAATCGAGCACAAAACCGATGTGATTTCAAAAATTTATGAAACACAAAAGCAACATTTGGTCCGTTACTATCTTCGCAAAGGAAATCTTGTTGGTGCCTTTGATATCCCTAATCCTTCAGAGGTTAAAGATAAAACTGTTCTTCTGTGTGATGATATTTCAACAACGGGCGAAACTCTCAATGAGTGTGCGAAAATGCTTTGGCTTTATGGTGCAAAAGAAGTGTATTGTATAACGCTTGCAGTAACTCAGTATAAGAAGAAAAAATAGTTTTGTTTTTAAAGGTGGTGAAACAATGCTCGGCACAAATATAGGAATTGATTTGGGAACAACCTCAATAGTTGTTTTTGTTGAAGGAAAAGGCATCGTCATGACCGAGCCTTGTGTTGCTGCTTATGAGAAAGAAAGCGGTAAGCTTATCGGTGTCGGTAAGCGTGCTTGGGATATGATTGGAAAAAACCCCGATTCAATCCGTGTTGTCAAACCGATGCTTAATGGAGTCGTTTCGGATTTTACCGCCACAAAACATATTCTCCGCTATGTTCTTTCTAAAATTTGTAAAAACATGGTGTTCAAACCAAATGTTGTTGTTTGCGTTCCTTCGATGGCAACAAGTCTGGAAAAGAGAACAATTCTTGACCTCGTAACTGCTGCGGGTGCGGCAAAAGCCTGCCTTATAGAAGAACCTCTTGCAGCGGCACTCGGTGCAGGTCTCGGCAACAACAGACCTGTCGGAACGATGATTGTTGATATCGGTGGCGGAACAACAGATATTGCTGTTATAACAATGGGATGTATTTCCATTTCCCGTTCGATAAGAATTGCAGGTAACACTCTTGATGAGGCAATTGTCCGTCAGATAAGGCGAGAAAGAGATGTTATTCTCGGAGATAAAACGGGTGAATTGATTAAAAAACAAATCGGATGTTCGTATCTTCGTGATGTTGAACTCGGCATGACCGTAAAGGGCAAACATTTTATAACAAATATGCCTGTGAGCATTGAAGTCAGCTCAACTGAAGCTTATCTTGCGATGCGTCCCCATCTTGAAACAATTGCTGAAACAGTTCGTTCCGTTCTTGAACTTACTCCTCCCGAACTCTCTGCCGATATTGCCGAATCGGGAATCCGTCTAACAGGAGGCGGAGCTTTGCTTCGGGGTATTGATGAAATGATCGAACGCAAAACAGGTGTGAAAACAATCGTTGCAGATTCTCCGCTTAACTGCGTTGCTCTCGGTACGGGTGTAGCTCTTGCTCATATTGATATACTCAGTCAGAACGGATATGTGTTCAAGGCTCGTGATGAAATCGGCGGACTTGACCTGCAGACCGAATGATAATTTGTATAAAACAAATCAAACCGTCCAAGAATGTTTTTAAAACATAAAAGGACGGTTTGTTTTATGAAAAAAAATCAGATGATTGAAATATCCGTAGCGATAGGACTTGTTTTTTCGATGATTTTTTCGGTAATCGGCTTCGGTGCGGATTGCAGGGAAATAAGAAACAATGTTATAAGACTTCATATTCTCGCCAATTCAGATAGCGAAAAAGACCAAAATGTAAAGCTGCTTGTAAGAGATACACTGCTTTCTTGCGGAAGTGAGCTTTTCAACGGAACTATATGTGTTGATAATGCTGAGGAATATCTCGAAAGAGAAAAAGATATTCTGATAAAAAAAGCAAATGAAGTTCTTTTACAGAACGGTTTTGACTATAAAGCCGATATGTTTTTGGTAAAGGAATATTTCTCAACCCGTGAATACGAAAGTTTTACTCTTCCCGCCGGAGAATATCTTGCGCTGAAAGTTATCCTCGGAAAAGGCGAGGGGCATAACTGGTGGTGTGTCATGTTTCCGCCGCTGTGTCTTCCTGCTGCAACTCAAAAAACAAACACGGAAATTATACTTGGACAAAACGGTTCTGAAATAATCAGCAATCCCGTAAAATATGAAATGAAATTTAAAATTATTGAAATAATAGAAGAAATAAAAATAAAAATAAAAACAAAATTATAAATTAATTACAATAATATATTTGTGATAAACCAAGAAAGCAAAAAGGAACACACGGAACAGTTGAAAAGTACAATAAAAATCTCGTAAAAAAAGTGTTGACAAACCGTTTTCATTGTGATATATTAGTCAAGCACTCCGCAAGAACGGGGATGCAACGCACCTTGAAAATTAAACAACGATTGATAGGAAAAATACCCTTGAAGATTAATTTGAGTATGTACTTCAAGTACAGCAGTAATTCTCGAGAAAAACGAGAAACAGATGTCAGATGGACATCACGAGCGATTAAGCTCTAAGAATGATTTGGACACAATTTCGGTTGTGTTTAGATAAAATTTTTAGAGAGTTTGATCCTGGCTCAGGATGAACGCTGGCGGCGTGCCTAACACATGCAAGTCGAACGGAACTTATACGGATTGAGGCTTCGGCCGATTGAGGTTTAAGTTTAGTGGCGGACGGGTGAGTAACGCGTGAGTAACCTGCCTTACAGAGGGGGACAACAGTTGGAAACGACTGCTAATACCGCATAACATACGGATATCGCATGGTAACCGTATCAAAGGAGCAATCCGCTGTAAGATGGACTCGCGTCCAATTAGATAGTTGGTGGGGTAACGGCCCACCAAGTCGACGATTGGTAGCCGGACTGAGAGGTTGAACGGCCACATTGGGACTGAGACACGGCCCAGACTCCTACGGGAGGCAGC
>JAZSDF010000104.1:0-3593 GCA_045531035.1 Acutalibacteraceae bacterium
TGTTCGGCTTGTGTGGATAATTATGCTTGCTACAAATGCAATCGAATATGCCTGCGGAGTATGGGGAAGCACATATCTTGTTTCGGAAAAAGGATTTGAGGCAGAACACGGTGCACTTGCGTTGACAGTCTATTATGTCGGAATGTCAATAGGACGTTTCGTTTCGGGTTTGATTTCTAATAAAATCAGCACTTGGAAACGTATCGGCATCGGCACATTCATTCTTGCTCCTGCTGTTGCAATTATGCTTCTTCCCTTGCACGGTGCAGTTTCTGTTATCGGTTTGTTCCTGATTGGCTTGGGCAACGGCTCAATTTATCCGAATATGATTCATCTTACGCCTCATAATTTTGGAAAAGAAGTGTCGCAGTCGATTATGGGTTCACAGATAGCATTTGCATATATCGGTGTTATGCTTGCTCCTCCAGCAGTAAGTCTTATCAGCGGATTTTTCGGAATAAAGATTTATCCCGTTCTGCTTGCCGTGCTTTACGTTGCAATGGTTATTGCGTTGAGGTGTTTTGTCAATCGCTTGAAAAAGCAAGGCAAATACGATGATAATGTCTGAAACAACAAAGGTGTGAACAATGAATAATAATGATAAATTTAATTTGAACAGTTTCATATCTCCCGATGTTTCGTATGCCCCCGTATATATCTGGGTGTGGAACGATATCTGTACCCGTGAAATTATAGATGAACAGCTTGCCGAAATGCAGAGGCTTGGTATACGTGCGTTCTATATTCTTCCCGAACCGAAGGATTTCCGACCCGACAGTATGCCCACAAATCTTTCGCCCGACTATCTTTCCGAAGAATTCTTTGAACTTTGTGCTTATGCAATTGACAAGGGAACTTCACAGGGAATGAAATGCTGGATTTATGATGAGGGCGGATGGCCGTCGGGCGGTGCATGCGGAAAGGTTGTTAAAGACCATCCCGTATATTCTTCGGGCGGCAATTATCCCGATTTGCTTAACAGAGGTGCAACGGAATATTTTATTGAAATCACCCACAAAAAATATGCATCGGCAACACGAAATTTCACCGCTGTATTTACAGATGAGCCTAAAGCTCCGTTAAATCCGTTCAACAAAGATTTGGCTGATAAATATGAGCAAATCTACGGCGAATCAATATTGCCGTATCTTCCGCTTATTGAAAACAAAGAAAAACCAACAGAAGAAAACGTTCATATTCTTCGCCGTTGGTATGATTTATGCAGTCATGAATTCTGCGAAAATTATCTGCTTACCTGCAAAAAATGGGCAAACGAAAACGGCTTTGCTTTTACAGGGCATCTTGATAAAGACCACAGCCCTGACGGATGTATGAACGGTGGTGGAAACTACAATCTGATGCGTGCTTTAAGATGCTTTGATATTCCCGGAATAGATGTTATATGGCGTCAGATTTACCCTGAAACCAAAGCGAAAATCAAAGATGATATGAATGCTTACAACGGATTTTTCCCCAGATATGCTTCGTCTGCAGCCGCACAGAACGGCACAAAGCTTGCAATGAGCGAGGTTTTCGGTGTTGCGGGTCCCGGACTTACTTATGACATGATGCGATATACCGTAGGTTATCAGGCTGTAAGAGGAATAAACATTTTCAATCCGTTTAACTTCCCTCTTGGACGAAAAGGTCAGCTTCTTGCGCAGGAGCTTCCGATTTTTACGGAGAATCAGCCGTATTACCGATATCTCGGTCAGTTTAACAGATATACGGAACACTTGTCTTATATATCTTCTCTCGGTGAACGCATTTGCGAAACCGCGCTGTATTATCCTGTTTCCGATTTTCAAGGCAGGCTCAATTCAGAACCCGTTGCAAAAGAATTTGACGCTCTCGGAAGAAATCTCGAAGATATGACGGTTGATTTTGATATTGTTGATGATGACGTTATACAGAGTGCAGAAATAATCGATGGCTTTGCTCACATCGGCAGAGTGAAATATAAAAACATCATCATTCCCGAAGGTGCTTATATTCCCGAACCTACGCAAAAATCATTGAATAAATTCATCGGTTGTGGCGGAAAAATTTTATATGAGCTTTCTGCTCTTAAGCCTGTAGTTGAAGTTGACGGTGTCGGCTTACGTGCAATGCACAGAAAAGCAGAGAACGCAGAAATTTTTATTCTTTTCAACGAATCGGAGAAAAATAATGTGTTCTGTGTCCATCTCCCGTCATCAAAAGGTTATCTGCTTGATCTTGAAAGCGGTAAATTACAGCACCTGCAAGCCGAAAACGGAGTTCTGAACATTTCTCTTGCCACAGGTGAAACGGCTGTTGTATTGCTGACAGACGAAACATATGACGCAGAGAATAAAAAAGATTTTAAAAACAGATTCGATATCACAAGCGGATTTATGTTCCGAAAAGAAAACGAACTTGTTTGCAATGAAGACGGATTTGATAATATAAATCATTCCGATAAAGCAGTTCCCGTAACCCTTGGCGATTGGTCTTGTTTAATCGGCAGTGCTTACTCGGGAAGCGGTGTTTATGAAGCTGAATTCACACTTCCGACTGAAAAAATCGGAAAAGAAGGTGAAATTGCTCTCGGTGATGTTTGTTATGCAGCTCAAGTATATCTCAACGACAAACTGCTTGGAAATGCTCTTGTGCCGCCTTACAGATTGAAAATACCTGCAGGCTTGCTTCAGAAAGAAAACAAGCTGAAAATAGTTGTAACCAACACATCGACAAATTGGTACTTACACACCGATTATTTTGATAAATGGAGTATCAAAGAGCTTTCTCCTTATTTTGAAGCCGAGCTTGAATACGCAAAAGACTCTGTGTCAGGCGGACTGTATGGCCCTGTTACAATTTATACGGAATGATACTTATTTTCTTTTTAATGAACATTTATATAAATTCCAATTTGTCGGGCACAATCATTCTAAATCACGCAAATATTTAAAATTAAACAAGGACATTACCCGGCAGTGAAAACTGCTCTGAGTAATGTCCTGTTTTTGTTCGCAAAACCGCTTGAAACAAGGCGAAAAAGCCTGTTTTTTCAAGAATAATGTCAAAATAATGTCCAAGGGGTAAAAATAACGGAAATGAAAAAAGCTGAAACCGTTGTATATCAACGATTTCAGCCTTCTTTAAGATGGTCCGAGTGGCGAGACTTGAAAGCTTGAGAACGCTTCGCGTATCATTGCGCATCACGTCACATGGCCCTATTTTTCAACGGTTTCAAGATTTTAACATATCCTTATCTTTGTGTATGTTTGCACATCTTTTCACAGAAATAAGGACCAAAGAAGGACCAGGAATTATAGCATATTTTTTATTAAAACAATGACATTATGGGTAGATGTTAAATTCAGAAATCTCAATACCCAAAGAATTAATTGTATCAATCAAAACATCTTCTACCCAAAAAACATCTTTTAAAGGTTTAGAGAAAACAACACTTATATCTATTGAGCGATCATCTTCACTCGTTTTTATTGTTGATGAAGAAACTGAACATTCTTTATGTAGAGCAGATGCTATTTCTTTAACTGCTTTTTGATCAAAGATTTTTTCTGAATTTGGAGAAGTGATACATTCAAATCTTGCGATATATTCTG
>JAZSDF010000130.1:0-4692 GCA_045531035.1 Acutalibacteraceae bacterium
CTTGTCGTCTCTCTAAATTGAATAGAGAAATAATTCAAGATTATATTGATTTTAAAGCTACAAATGGAAGATTAGATGGTAAGGGTGGTTTAGCTCCTAAAACTATCAGAGAGCAGAAATTAATAATTCAACTTGCTTCAAAAGAAGCGATTAAAGAAAAACTGATTTCTGTTAATCCTTGTGAATTTGTTAAACTTCCTAAAGCAGTGAGAAGGGAAGCGACGTTTTATAATCAAGACGATCTTGAGCAGCTTTTTCAGAAATCAAGAAACGAAAAGCTTTACCCACTCATATATATGACTGTTATATACGGATTACGCAGAAGTGAAGTGCTGGGTTTAAAGTGGGATAGTGTAAATTTTCAAAATAAAACAGTCACTATTAAGCATACCGTTGTCAGACATAATAGTGTGGTCAGAAAAGACACGACCAAGACGGCATCAAGTTATCGTATATATCCTATGGACAATGAGGTTGAAAAACTTCTTCTGCAGGTGAAATGTTCAGAAGAAATCAACAGAAAAACTTTTGGTGATTGTTATATCGAAAACGATTATATCTTCAAATGGGAAAATGGTGTTCCTTATAATCCGGACTACATAACGAGCAAGTTTTCGAAGATTTTAAAACACAATGATTTGCCACATATAAGATTTCACGATTTAAGACATTCTTGTGCGAGTCTTTTAATTACAAAAGGTTTCTCTTTGAAAGATATACAAGATTGGTTAGGTCATGCAGATTTCAGTACAACAGCAAATTTCTACGCTCATCTTGATATAGGCAGAAAAAAGTCAATTGCGCAGTCTATGAGCAATTCTTTTTCGGATTTATGTTAGATGGTGTGTTAGATGCAGACGATTTTGGGACAAAAAAAGAAAACCTCAATATTCCAAAAGTCTAGGAATATCAAGGTTTTCTGTTGGTTGCGGAGACAGGACTTGAACCTGCGACCTCCGGGTTATGAGCCCGACGAGCTACCAACTGCTCTACTCCGCGATATCTGTTTGTTAAGCGCTTTATTATTATACACGCATTTACGGAAATGTCAATACTTTTTGTAAAAAATTTTTTGCCTGTTTCTATTGTATTGCACATTGCATAAAAATATACATTGTTTTTTGTGAGTAACGGAAATCATTTTTTCATTAATTGACATCAAATCAAATGCTATGCTATTATTAAAGTATCTATATAGGGAAAAGAGATGATTTGATGTCCTCTGAAATCAATACGGCAGAAGCTGCCAATGAAGAGCAGAAGATTGTCCGTGAAGAGAAAAAATATGTACGTCCGAGGGAAATTGCTGCTTATGCGCTGACTTCCTACGGACTTAACAACCTGACAAGCTTCATCGGCTCAACCAAGCAGTATTTCATGATGAGCTTTCTGGGTCTCTCGGGTACGGCATACGGTTTTATCAACACTATTTCAACAATATGGGATGCTCTCGATGACCCGATATCGGGTATAGTTATTGACCGTATGAGAACAAGATGGGGCAGACTTCGTCCGTTTCTTATGATGTCAATGCCATTTTGGGCAATTTCTTCGATACTCTTTTATCTTGTGCCGGGTTCAATGACAACTACGCAGACTTTTATCTATGCGCTTGTCACAACCATTATTTACGGCATCGGATTTTCATATCTTAGCGGTTGGGAACTTCTTCTCTACAACATAACTCCCAACACGAATGAACGAAGCACCCTGATTGCTACTCAGAAATTCGTTAACCTCTTCACATGGCTTCCGTCGTTGGTATCCGTGTTTGTTGACTTTGTCCCTTCGGTAACAAAAAACAAGGTGACCCAGCCTGAGGTTTACGGCGGATTTTCAATATTTTTTGTTTTGCTTGCGGTTGCGGGATGTATTTACGGCTTCTTCCGTATGCGTGAAAGAGTAACCGTTGCCGATAAGGACGAAATAAAGCAGGTCAGCTTCTTCAAATCCGCAAAATCAATTCTTACCTGCAGACCGCTTGCTGCATTGCTTGTCTCCAACTTCTTCGGAGGAATCAAGGGTGTCGGCGGTGCGTCGGAAGATTTCTTCTGGCTTAATTGCACGGGTAAGCTTTCAAACAGACTTCTATGCAGTTTGTTTACGGGTATTCCAAACTATGTTATCACACCCGTTGCTCCTGCGATTATCAAGAAATTCGGCTTGAGAACAACCGCAATTTCGGCAGGTGTTTTCAGCGGTATAGCATACACACTTCTCTATTTTATCGGATATAAGCCCACGGGAAACTACTGGCTTGATTTTGTTATCGTTACCGTCGGACTTACTGTCTGCGGACTTCCCAACCATATCATGGGAGTTTGCGACCCGCTTCTCAACGGCGACATGTATGACTATCTTGAATGGAAGAACGGCATAAGAAATGAAGGCATTGTAAACGCTGTATCGGGATATGTAAAGAAGCTTTCTTCAAGCGTTCATGCACTTCTTGCGGGCGTTGTTTTTGACTGGATTAAATTCAAGCCTCAGAAAGATATTTTCGGCAATATAGTTCCTCACACAGACCCGAAGGTGCTCAAAGGCATATGGGGTATCTTCTGTCTTGCACCAGCAGTTGCAAGATTCGGCTACGGCTTGTCGCTTCTTCTTTTCAATGTTCACGGAAAGACAAAGGAACGCATGCTTGTTGAACTTGAACAGCACAGAAATTCAAGGTCCGAAGCCAAAAAGCAGGAACTTATTAAAGATACGGAGAATAGCAATGATTGATTTTAAAATAATAAAAATTTATTCCGACAGTCCCGACGGACAAAAAGCGGCGGAGCTTTTTTCGGAAGAAATGAGAATAAGAACATCGGATATTCCCGATACAGTTACCGAGGGAAAAACGGCAAATTTCAGGTTTGTTAGCGTTTCGGATATTCCGAAGGACGGCTTTGATATCTGTGTTGACGATGATGCAGTCACCGTCTGCGCAAGCGGAATAAGAGGCTTTATTTACGGCTTCGGAATTTTTCTGCGCAAGCTTGTTGCGATTTGCGGTGTACCGACCCTTGCGGAGGATATAACGGGAAAATACCGTGCAGATAAGCGCATAAGGGGTCATCAGGTGGGCTATAGAACAACCCCAAACACATATGATGCATGGACATATGACGATTACCGCCGATATTATCTTGACATGATGTTTTTCGGAACAAACACCGTTGAACACATCCCTTATGAAAAAGGAATTTCAAGAAGAAACAGACTTATGAAATATGACGAGGAGGAATTCCTTGTCAAAGCAACCGAGATGGCGGATGAATTTGACCTTGATGTTTCTCTGTGGCATCCGAACAATGACGGCGAAACTGTTTCCGAAGCGGCAGAGAGAAGGGGAAGGCTTTATGAAACCATTCCGAGACTCGATGTTGTTTTTCCGCCGGGAGGCGACCCGGGAGAATTCTATCCCGATGAATTTGTAAAGAGGTGCAAGGAGATATCCAAGGCGCTCAAGAAATCCCATCCGAATGCACAGATGTGGCCGTCTGCACAGCAGCCTCACTCCATTCCTACATGGGGTGAAGAATTTATTGAGGAAATGGAGAAGCTTCCCGATGAGATTGACGGTGTTATTCACGGACCGAATCATGCGTTCGACCTTGAAACTCTCCGCCGCAGACTTCCTTCGAAATATCCGATAAGACTTTATCCCGATATCACTCATAACGTGAGATGCGAATATCCCGTGCATTTTGACAGAGATGACTGGCATTTTGCTCTGACAACGGGTTTAAGCCGTGAATGTACCAATCCCAGACCCCGTGAATACCGTCAGATTCACCGTCTTACCCGCAGATATGTTGTCGGTTCGGTCAGCTATTCCGAGGGTATAACCGATGACGTCAACAAAGCGGTATGGGCTGATATGGACTATAACCCCGACTGCGATTTGAGAACTACTCTGCTTGACTACGGCAGGCTGTTTTTCTACGGCGCGGATGCAGAAAAAATTGCCGACGGAATACTTTCTCTTGAACTCAACTGGCAATGCGACCCCGCCGAAAATCCGACCATAGACAGAACGCTCAAAACCTTTGAAGAGCTTTCTTCGGAATATCCTTTCATCAATGAAAACTGGAGATTTTTGCAGCTTCTCATGAGGGCAAAATGCGATTGGGTGCTTCGCAGAAGAAGACTTTTTGAACTCGACCTCATTAAGCTTGCCGAAAAAGAAATCATGAATGGCAGGCTTGATACCGCACGAAAAATCCTTGAAACCGATTTTGATGAGGAATATAAAAAACAGCGTGAGGATATAACAACTCTTGCGAAGAAGCTTTTTGAGCTTATCGGCTTGCAGAGTGATATCGAAAATTACTGCGCCGATAACTGGGAGAGAGGTGCAATTCTCGAAACCATGGATTTGCCTGTGACGGATAGAAAATGGCTTCTCGGCAGACTTGATTATGCTTCTGAAAAGGAAAATCCCGAAGAGGTTATGAGAGCTGTTGTCAATCGAAACAAGGTGCGCAGCGATGAATACTATTTCTCTGTTGCGTTAAACGGACTTGAAGAGTGCGGCGTTTCCCAAACAGGCGAAATCTATATGAATTTTCAGGGAGACAGACCGAATGTCAACACGGGCGCGATGCCTACGGCGATGTTTAAGGTTTACGATAATCTTACCTTTAAATGCAAGGTTGGCGGGCTTGATTATGACGGCGATTATAAGCTTAAAATTTCCTT
>JAZSDF010000117.1:0-18714 GCA_045531035.1 Acutalibacteraceae bacterium
TTTTTCGCTTCTGTCGTCAACGGAAACTCTCATTCCGAGACCTTCAAGCTTTGCGGCAACTTCCTTTGCATAAGCATGGTGACGGTCTGCAATGGGAAGAAGTCTTACCTGCTCGGGTGAAAGCCAGAGGGGAAGTGCACCCGCAAAGGTTTCAAGAATATAAGCAAGTGTTCTTTCATAACAGCCGAGGCTTGTTCTGTGGATAATATAGGGAAGCTTCTTCTGTCCGTCCGTATCAACATAGTACATACCGAATTTTTCTGCAAGAAGCATATCAATCTGAATGGTAACGATTGTGTCCTCTTTGCCGAAAACATTCTTGAACTGAATATCAAGCTTGGGACCGTAGAAAGCTGCTTCGTCAATACCGATTTCGTAGTCTACGCCGAGGTTGTCGAGAATTTTGCCCATTGTTTCCTGAGCTGTATTCCACTGCTCCGCAGTTCCTTCGTACTTAGCTGTGTTTTTGGGATCCCACTGTGAGAAACGGAAGGTACACTTATCAAGCATGCCAACTGTTCCGAGGAAATATTTGCAGAGGCTGAGACATCCCTTGAATTCTTCTTCAAGCTGGTCAGGTCTGATAACAAGGTGTCCTTCGGAAATTGTGAACTGACGGACACGGATAAGGCCGTGCATTTCGCCCGAGTCCACGTTACGGAAAAGAGTTGATGTTTCGCCCAGACGCATGGGAAGGTCACGGTAGCTTCTTGCGCTGTTGAGATAAACCTGATACTGGAACGGGCAGGTCATAGGACGGAGTGCAAGACATTCCTTTTCTTCATCGTCGGGGTCGCCGAGAATGAACATACCGTCACGGTAGTGGTCCCAATGTCCCGAGATTCTATAGAGATCTCTCTTTGCCATGAGGGGTGTTTTTGTGAGGAGATAACCGTTTGCCTGCTCAACATCTTCAACCCAGCGCTGAAGAAGCTGAACAACTCTTGCGCCCTTGGGCATGAGAATGGGAAGACCCTGACCGATTGATTCAACGGTTGTGAAATATCCGAGTTCTCTGCCTATCTTGTTATGGTCGCGCTTCTTTGCTTCTTCAATTGCTTCAAGATGAGCTTCAAGATCCTCTTTCTTTGTGAAAGCGGTGCCGTAAACTCTCTGGAGCATCTTGTTCTTTGAGTCGCCTCTCCAGTATGCGCCCGTGCAGGAAGTGAGCTTGAAAGCTTTGATTCTGCTTGTGTCGGGGATATGAGGACCTGCGCAGAGTTCATCGAATTCGCCCTGCTTGTAGAACGAAATCTTTTCGCCCTTGCCTGCGTGCTCCTGAATAAGCTCAACCTTGAAATTTTCGCCCTTTTCTTCCATGAGCTTTATTGCTTCGTCAGCATCAAGCTCGTGCTGTTCGAGAACAAGACCTTCTTTAACAATTTTCTTCATCTCTGCCTCGATTTTTTCGAGAACCTCGGGAGTAAAGGGTACGTCAACATCAAAATCGTAATAGAAACCGTTATCGATAGCGGGACCGATAGCAAGCTTTGCATCGGGATAAAGTCTTTTTACTGCCTGAGCAAGAACGTGAGAAGCTGTGTGGCGGAGTGCCCACTTGCCGTCTGCATCGTCAAATGTGAGAATTTCAAGCTCACAGTCTTTTTCAATGGGAGTTCTGAGGTCTTTTACCTCGCCGTCAATTTTGCAGACACATGCAGCCTTATAAAGACCCATGCCGAGGCTCTTGGTGATTTCCATAGCGGTTGTGCCGTTTTCAAACTCCTTGATAACGCCGCCTTTGAGGGTTACATTTACCATATTTATCAAATCCTTTCATTGATTACTTTGTTAAGTGAAGAGTGAAGAATGAAAAGTGAAAAATTAATGGTGGGCGTTGCCCACACCCGATTATAAATCTGATACCATTAACTATTCACTCAAACAGCTTTTGCGGAGCAATATATGTTCGGAGTGAAGCGACCCTTACCTCTTCACTGTTAACTTTTAACTATTCACTAAAAACAAAAAACTTCATCCCGTAAAAACAGGATGAAGCATAAAACTCCACGGTTCCACCCGTCATTCCGACAAAAAGCCGGCTCTCGGAAGCTTTAACGCAGCTTATACGGCGCACCTTGATTACGGCGGCACTCTGCAGGCGGTAGCCGGTTGCGATTCTTTGCCGCCTTCACAGCCGAGGGGCAGCTCTCTGAAAAGAACCCGTTGCAAACAGCCTTCTGCATCAACGATTTTTCGATGTTATCATTATATTAGCACTCCAAATCATCAAAGTCAATAGAAATTATGAGGAAATATTCATAAAAAACTTGACAATATCTATATAAAAGTATACTATTAATACAATGGTGTTATTTTGTGCCAAGATGAGCGGTTTTTCGTTCTGAAACACCATTGGTTGATTTTTCATTTAGTTTTCTATATTGACAAAAAACCAAAAAATTCGAAAAGGAGGAAACAGCCATTAACACACAGGTATCCCTTTGGATTTTAATTCTTGTTGCCGTTGTCGGAGTAATAGGCATGGTGCTCATGTTTATTCTCGGCGGTTTACATAGAAAGAAAATCGCTGAAGCAGCGATAGGCTCAGCTGAGCAGGAAGCAAACAAAATCGTAAGCGATGCTATCGCAACTGCTGAAGCAAAGAAAAAAGAAGCCATCCTTGAAGCTAAGGATGAAATCCACAAGCAGAGAACAGAAACAGAAAAAGAACTGCGCGAAAGACGCAACGAAGTTCAGCGCATGGAACGCAGAATCAATCAAAAGGAAGAATCCCTTGATAAAAAGAGCGAAAACCTCGAAAAGAAGGATGAAGTTCTTAACGAAAAACTCAAGGCTGCCGACCTTAAGCTTGAAGAAATCGAAAGCATCAAAAAGAGCGAATTCGAAATGCTCGAAAGAATTTCAGGCTTCACAAAAGAGCAGGCTAAAGAATACATTCTCAATGCTCTTTCAAGCGAGCTTGACCATGAAAAAGCAATCAAAATTCAGGAAACAGAGCAGAAGGCTAAGGACGAAGCTGACCAGATTGCAAAAGAGATTATCTCAACAGCAATTCAGAGATGCGCTGCTGACCATATAGCAGAAGCCGCAGTTTCCGTTGTTGCTCTTCCCAGCGACGAAATGAAGGGCAGAATCATCGGCAGAGAGGGCAGAAACGTCAGAACCCTCGAAATGATTACGGGCGTTGACCTCATCATTGACGACACACCCGAAGCAATCACCGTTTCCAGCTTTGACCCCGTACGCAGAGAAATCGCACGCCTCACTCTCGAAAAGCTTATTGCAGACGGAAGAATCCATCCCGCAAGAATCGAAGAAATGTACGAAAAGGCAAAGCGTGAGGTTGAAGCAACAATCAAGCAGACAGGTGAACATGCACTTATCGACGCAGGCGTTAACGGAGTTCATCCCGAAATCGTCAAGCTCATCGGTAAGCTCAGATACCGCACAAGCTACGGTCAGAATGTTCTCAAACATTCACTTGAGGTTTCTTATATTGCAGGTCTTATGGCTTCGGAACTTGGCACCGACGTTAAGACAGCAAAGAGAGCCGGCTTGCTTCACGATATCGGTAAGGCACTTGACCACGAGATGGAAGGTTCACACGTTGACCTTGGTGCCGACTTTGCAAAGAAATTCAAGGAAAACGATACTATTGTTCACGCTATCAAGGCTCACCACGGTGAGATTGAAGCAAAAACAATCACCGCAGTTCTTGTTCAGGCTGCTGACGCAATTTCAGCCGCAAGACCCGGTGCAAGACGTGAGGATGTTCAGAACTACATCAAGCGCCTTGAAAAGCTTGAAGAAATCGCTTGCTCCTTCGAAGGCGTTGACCGTTCATTCGCCATTCAGGCAGGCCGTGAGGTCAGAATTATGGTTAAGCCCGAGGTTATCAATGACGATAAGATGGTTCTTCTTGCAAGAGATGTTGCAAAGAAAATCGAAGAAAGCATGGAATATCCCGGTCAGATTAAAGTTAACCTTATCAGAGAAAGCAGAACTATTGATTACGCAAAATAAGACCAACGGGGCTGCATAATCGCAGCCCCTTGTTTTTTGGAGGAAAGAATGAATATTCTCGTTATCGGCGATGTTGTTTCGGCAAGCGGATGTGAATTTCTCCGCAGCGTTTTGCCGTCATACAAAAAAATAAAGGGAATTGATTTCTGCATTGCCAACGGCGAAAATTCCGCTGTGGGCAACGGCATAACTCCATTTTCGGCACAGTTTCTTTTTGACAGCGGCGTTGATTTCATAACAACGGGAAATCATGTTTACCGTCGCCGTGAGTTTTATGAAATGCTCGACGAAAGAGACGATATCATAAGACCCGCAAACTTCCATAAGAGCAATCCCGGCAAGGGATATTCCGTTGTTGATATGGGATTTATCAAAATCGCAATAGTTAATCTCGCAGGCACTGTTTATATGGATAAATGCGATAATCCGTTCACCGCAATCGATGAAATCCTCCCAAAAATCGATGACTGCAGAATAAAGCTTGTTGATTTTCACGCAGAGGCAACCGCCGAAAAAAGAGCCATGGGATTCTATCTTGACGGCAAGGTGTCTGCGGTTTTCGGCACTCATACCCATATTATGACGAACGACGCCCAGATACTTCCGAACAGCACAGCATATATAACCGACATCGGTATGACAGGTCCGAAGCAGTCTGTTTTAGGGGTTAAACCCGAAATCTCAATTGACTGGCTTCGCACGGGAATGCCCGCAAGATTTGACACAGCCGAGGGCGACTGCATGATGAACGGCTGTATTTTTGAAATTGAAAATAAAACGGGTAAGGTTATCAACATCGAGCCCGTAACCATAGAGTGACGGAAGTAATCCGTACCATGCCCAAAAGCTGAAGATTTTTTGTCGAGAGGATTTTTGGGTTTTCAAGGCACAAAACGGAGAAAATCCTTTGTGGATTTTCGAGTATTTTAACGAAGAAAAGACGGAAATCATCCGATAAAAAACATAGTCCGGATTGCTTCCGGCACTCTGAGAGTGATAATATGCAAAAACTTTTAAGCTATATGCGTTCTGCCTGTCAGCAATATGACATGATAAAAGAGGGCGACAGAATAGCCGTCGGTGTATCGGGCGGCAAAGATTCGGTTGCACTTCTTGCGGCAATGGCAAATCTGCGCATATTCTATCCCGAAAAATTCGAGATTGTCGCAATAACCCTTGACCCCCGTTTCGGCGGCGAGGATGCCGATTATTCGGCGATTGAGGAGCTTTGCAAAAAGTATGATATCGAATACATTATAAAAAGAACACAGCTTGCCGAGGTTATTTTCGACATAAGAAAAGAAACCAATCCGTGCAGTCTGTGTGCAAGGATGCGCAGAGGTGCGCTTCACGATGCGGCAAAGGCGGCGGGATGCAATAAAATTGCACTCGGACATCATCTTGATGACGTCGCCGAAACATTCATAATGAATCTTTTCAACGGCGGTACTCTCGACTGCTTCATGCCTGTTACCTATCTTTCACGAAAAGATATCTATATGATAAGACCGATGATTTTTGCAAGGGAAAGCGACTGCGCAAGGGTCTGCCGCAAGGAAAACCTGCCCACAGTCAAGAGCAAATGCCCTGCCGACGGCACAACCGAAAGGCAGGAAGTCAAAGAATTCCTCAATTCTCTCGAAAAAAAATACGGCAATGTCCGTGAAAAAATTCTCGGCGCAATGCAGAGAAAAGAAATCAATGGTTATTAAGGAGAAAATTATGATACTTTCAGATAAAACACTCACAAAAATGCTTGAAGAAGGCACACTTGTTGCTCAGCCTATCGAACCTGCACAGATTCAGCCTGCAAGCATTGACATAAGACTCGGCAACACCTTCAGCATAGTTAAGGATTCCTCAACAGGAATAATAAACCTTGCTGATAAAATTGAATATGAAACAATTGAAACCGATACCTACGTGTTGCTTCCCGGTCAGTTTGTTCTTGCAACAACCATGGAATATTTTGAACTTCCCGATGATTTGACTGCATTTGTTGAGGGCAGAAGCTCTCTCGGAAGAATGGGTCTGTTTATTCAGAACGCAGGCTGGGTTGACCCTGGTTTCAAAGGCGAAATAACTCTCGAGCTTTTCAATGCAAACCGCTGTGCTATCGAGCTTAAAGCAGGTCGCAGAGTAGGTCAGCTTGTTTTTGCAAAGATGGATGAAAAGGCACTCAATCCCTATTGCGGCAAATATCAGGGACAAAGAGGAGCAACGGGTTCAAGAGTATTCCAGGATAAAGAGATAAAATAACACCTACGAAAGGCTGATATATATATGAAATACGCAGTTATACTTTATGACGGAATGGCGGATTATCCCGTTCCCGCACTCGGCGGCAAAACTCCCATGGAGCTTGCAAAAAAGCCGAATTTTGATGCTCTCGCAAAGAAAGGCAGAGTGGGTCTTGTAAAGACCGTTGCTGACGGTCTCAAACCCGGAAGCGACGTTGCAAATCTCAGCGTTCTCGGCTATGACCCAAAAATTTGTTATACAGGAAGGTCACCACTTGAAGCTGTCAGCATCGGCGTTAAGATGAAGGACACCGATGTTGCACTTCGCTGTAATGTGGTTACACTCAGCGACGAGGAAAACTATGAAGACAAAACGATGATTGACTATTCCGCAGGCGATATTTCAAGCGAAGATGCGGCGGAAATCATCAAAACCGTTCAGGAGCATTTCGGCAATGACGAGTTCAGATATTATAACGGCGTAAGCTACCGCCACTGCCTTATCTGGAACAACGGCACAACCGAACTCGGAAAAATGACCCCTCCCCACGATATTTCGGGAAGAGTTGTGGGCGAACATCTTTCGACATCACCCAACGCCGAAAAGCTTATCGCAATGATGAAAGAAAGCTATGAGCTTCTCAAGGACCATCCCGTCAACAAGAAGAGAATTGCAGAGGGCAAGGCTCCCGCAAACTCAATCTGGCTCTGGGGTGAAGGAAGCAAACCCGCTCTTTCCGATTTTGAAGAAACCTACGGCGTGAAGGGCAGCATCGTTTCCGCAGTTGACCTTCTTAAAGGCATCGCAATCTGTGCAGGCATGGGTGTTCCCGAGGTTGAAGGCGCAACGGGTTATATCGACACAAATTTTGAGGGCAAGGCTCAGGCGGCTGTTGACGAATGGAAAAACGGCAAAGACCTTGTTTATATCCATATCGAAGCTCCCGACGAGTGCGGCCACAGAAACGAACCCGAAAACAAAATCCGTGCAATCGAGCTTATCGACGAGAGAGTTCTTCCCATCGTTCTCGATTATCTGGACGGTTGCGGCGAGGATTACAAAATCATGATTCTTCCCGACCATCCCACTCCTATCGTTACGAAAACCCACGCTTCCGACCCCGTTCCGTTTATGATTTACCACAAGAACGGCGAGGTTGAAGGTGTTGAAACAATAAACGAAATCACAGCCAAGGCAACGGGCGACTTCGTTGAAATCGGCTGCGGACTTATGAAAGAATTTCTGGAGGCATAAAAATGAGCTATAAGATTAATACAAAATGCATTTTAAGCGGTTATTCACCCAAAAACGGCGAACCCAGACAGATTCCCGTTTATCAGAGCACAACCTATAAATACGATTCAAGCGTTGAAATGGGCAAACTTTTTGACCTTGAGGCTTCAGGTTATTTCTATACCCGTCTTGCAAACCCCACAAACGATGCCGTTGCAGCTAAAATCGCTGACCTTGAAGGCGGCATAGGTGCAATGCTCACATCATCGGGTCAGGCTGCTTCGTTCTATTCGATTTTCAATATTGCAGGCGCAGGCGACCACGTTGTGAGCGCATCAACAATCTATGGCGGCACATTCAACCTTTTCAACGTTACCATGAGAAAGCTCGGAATTGAATTCACTTTCGTAAGCCCTCAGGCATCGGAAGAAGAGCTCAACGCCGCTATCAGACCCAACACAAAAGCAATTTTTGCCGAATCTCTTTCAAACCCCGCACTCGAAGTGCTTGATTTTGAAAAATTCGCAAATGCGGCTCATTCAAACGGTATTCCCCTCATTATCGACAACACCTTCCCCACTCCCGTAAACTGCCGCCCCTTTGAGCTTGGCGCAGACATCGTTATCCACTCAACAACCAAATACATGGACGGTCATGCAACAAGCGTCGGCGGTGTTATCGTTGACGGCGGTAAGTTTGACTGGACACAGAACGATAAATTCCCCGGTCTCACCACTCCCGACGATTCATACCACGGCATCACATACACCGAGCGCTTCGGCAATGCAGCTTATATCACCAAATGTATGGCACAGCTCATGCGTGACCTCGGTTCAATCCCCTCGCCCTTCAACGCATTTCTTCTCAATCTCGGACTTGAAACTCTTCCTCTCCGTGTTGAAAGACATTGTTCAAACGCTCTTGCGGTTGCAGAATTTATCCGTGACAGCGGATGCGCAATTGAAGTTACCTATCCCGGCATGAAGGGAAGCAAGGGTTATGAGCTTGCACAGAAATATATGCCTGACGGCACAAGCGGTGTTATCTCCTTCAGAATCAAGGGCGGAAGAGATGCCGCAACAAAATTCATGGACAGCCTCAAGATTGCGGAAATCGCAACTCATGTTGCAGACGCTCGCACCTGCTGTCTCCACCCCGCAAGCACAACTCACCGCCAGCTCACAGCTCAGGAGCTTATCAACTGCGGCATTTCGGATGACCTTATCCGTCTTTCCGTAGGTATTGAACATGTTGACGATATTATCGCAGACGTAAAGCAGGCTCTTGAAGCTTCACAGAAGTAACAGGACTGCCTCACTAAGCGAAAACCAAAAGAAACCAAATAAATAATAAGTGGCTTGCAAAGAAAATCAACCTTTGCAAACCACTTTTTGTTTTGTTATAATTATATAAACTGTTATTATATGTTTCTTTTTAGCCGTTTTTTCCGACTCGACGTATAGCATATACGCCTGTCATCGGAAGAAAACGGCTTTTTCATCTTATTGAGTCAGTCCTCAAAATCATCTTAATTATTCGTAAATGGGATATCTCTTGCAGATTTCTTCAACACCCTGCTTGATTTTTTCAGCACTGTTTTCGAAATCGGTTGCGCAAAGATAAATAAACTCTGCGATTTTATCCATATCCTCTTCGTTAAGACCTCTTGATGTAACTGCGGCTGTACCGAGTCTGATACCGCTTGTTACGAAGGGCTTCTCGGGGTCATTGGGGATTGCGTTCTTGTTTGCGGTGATATAAACCTCGTCAAGTCTCTTCTCAAGCTCCTTGCCCGTGATACCGAGTGAACGAAGGTCAACAAGCATAAGGTGGTTATCCGTACCGCCCGAAACAAGGTTTATACCTCTCGACATAAGACCCTTTGCAAGTGCGGAAGCATTTTTAACAATGTTTTCCTGATAAACCTTGAATGAGGAATCGAGTGCTTCGCCGAAGCAGATTGCCTTTGCGGCAATGATGTGCATAAGAGGACCGCCCTGATTTCCGGGGAAGATAGCCTTGTTGATAGCGGCAGCAAGCTCTTCCTTGCAGAGAATAAGACCGCCTCGGGGACCTCTGAGCGTTTTGTGGGTTGTGGTTGTTACGATATCCGCATAGGGCACGGGCGAGGGATGAAGACCTGCGGCAACAAGACCTGCAATGTGTGCCATGTCAACCATAAAATATGCGCCGACTGATTTTGCAATCTTGCCGATGCGTTCAAAATCAATAATTCGGGGATATGCCGATGCACCTGCAACGATAAGCTTGGGCTTGATTTCGTTTGCGGTCTTTTCAAATTCATCGTAATCGATAAATCCGTCGTCGTTTACGCCGTAGGGAACAAACTTATAAAGCTTACCGCTTGCGTTAACGGGTGAACCGTGGGTAAGATGTCCGCCGTGAGCAAGATTCATGCCCATAACAACATCACCGGGTTCGAGAATTGCGGAATAAGCCGCCATGTTTGCCTGTGCACCCGAGTGAGGCTGAACGTTTGCCGCTTCGGCACCGAAAAGCTTCTTTGCTCTTTCGATTGCGATTGTTTCAACAACGTCAACACATTCACAGCCGCCGTAGTATCTCTTTCCGGGATAACCCTCGGCATATTTATTTGTCAGAACGCTTCCCATTGCAGCCATAACTGCGGGAGAAACAATATTTTCGGATGCGATAAGCTCAAGATTTCTCTTCTGTCTTTTAAGCTCGGCTTCCATAGCCTTACCGACTTCTTCATCATATTTGATAAGCGGGGTTATTGTGTCGATATAATCGGAAAACATCGGACAAGCACCTCTTTCGTCAATTATTAATCTACCTTGTTATATTACCACAAATCATGGAAATATGTCAAACCGCATTGTTAACAAAAAAGACTTGTAATATTTAAATAAATAGGTTATACTGTATGATAACATAAAAAAGGAGATGAACCAATGGACCCTATCAAGGTTGATTTTTCAAAAAAAGACGGCGGCGGTAAAAAGGATATAGTTATTCCTCCCGAAAAGGCCGCACTCAAAATCATTCTCAGCATACTCTGTATGATAGTTTTTGCCGCAGCTGCATTTTATGTGATGCTTCCCGCAATAAACTTCAAATCCTATGATTTCTATATCTACATCGGACTTGTTGCTGCTTCATATGTCGTATTTAACGGTATTTTCACAAACGTGATGAATAAACCCGAGTATATTCCGTATGTTAAGAAAAGAGCAATCGTTCCCGGGATTATCATCGGGCTTCTCATTGTGACCGTCGGTGTCGGCTATCTCATTTCAAGCGAATTTTTCAGAGCTTCGAGCTACAGTCAGATTATCGACGTAAGAACAGACTCCAACTTCTCCGAGGAAATTGAAGAACAGGATGCGGAAAGCTTCAGCGCAATTCCCAAGCTTGACGAAGAAGCTGCTGCACAGCTTGCAACAAGAGCTCTCGGTGTTCTCGAAGAAAAGGGATATGTTTCGCAGTTTACCGTTTATCCCGAATACACCCAGATAAACTATAAGGAAACTCCCGTAAGAGTTGCTCCCCTTCAGTATGCCAACATCATCAAGTGGTTCACTAACACAAAGAACGGTTTCCCCGGTTATGTTATCATCGACATGGCTAACGAATCAACCGAATTTGTTGAAACCGCAGAAAGCATCAGATATTCACCCGCAGAGCATTTCAACAAGCTTCTCAAGCGTCACCTTCGCTTTGAATATCCCACATTCATGTTTGCGGATGCGACTTTTGAAATCGACGACGAAGGCAATCCCTACTGGATTTGCGCACGCCTTGATAAGACAATCGGTCTTTTCGGCGGTACCGATGTTATCGGTGCAGTTGTTGTAAAAGCTGACAGTCCCACAGGTGAAAGTGCATATTATTCGGTTGACGAAATCAAAAACAGCCCCGAACTTCAGTGGCTTGACAGAATTTACGATTCAGACCTTATCGTTCAGCAGTATAACTTCTACGGTAAATATCAGAACGGCTTCTGGAACTCCATCCTCGGTCAGAGAGATGTTATCACAACAACCGCAAACTATAACTACATCGCCAAGGATGACGACGTATGGATGTATACCGGTGTTACTTCCGTAACCTCCGACCAGTCAATCACAGGCTTCGTTCTTGTTAACCAGAGAACTAAGGAAGCTATCTATTACAGAGTTACCGGCGGGACCGAATATTCGGCTCAGCAGGCTGCGGAAGGCCGTGTCAAGGACCTTGGTTACGATGCAACCTTCCCGCTTCTTCTCAATATCGGCGGCGAACCCACTTACTTCCTTTCTCTTAAGGACGACAGCAACATTGTTCAGCAGTATGCTCTTATCAACGTTGCTCAGTATAACAATAACAAGATGGGCGCAACCGGTACAGACCTTTCCAAGTGTCTTGCAAGCTATGTTGCCGCACTTAAAGAAAGCGGTATCAAGGTTGATATCGACCCCGATGCAGTTGTTGACCCCTCAACAAAACCCTCCGATGAACCCGCAAAGGAAGTTCTCACAGCTTCGGGCACAATCGCAGATATCAGAACTGCAGTTATCGGCGGCAACAGCTACTACTATATCAAGCTCGATTCAAACGCAGCTTATTTCTCAATTGCAGCATCAAAGAATGAAACCGTTGTAATTCTCAACAAGGGCGACAGCGTAACCGTAACCTATGAAGGCGAAGGCGCAATCATTGATGCAGATTCAATCAAACTCAACTAACAGAAAGAGCCGTCGCATATGCGGCGGCTTTTTAAGGTGAATTATGGAATATTACGAAAATAAACAAGAGCCCGAAAAAGCGGTGCTTATCGCCGTTGACACGGGCGAATATGACTGCGAGGTTTCTCTTGACGAGCTTGAGGAGCTTGCCAAAACCGCAGGTGCAGAGGTTATCGGAAAACTCTGGCAGAAACGTGACAAGCCCGATTCCGCAACCTTTCTCGGAAGCGGCAGACTTGAAGAGCTTACCGAGTTCTGTGAAAGCAACGAAATCGATCTTGTTATTGCTGACAACGAGCTTTCTCCATCTCAGCTTCGCAATATCGAAAAAGAAACAAAAATCAGGGTAATCGACAGAACAACTCTCATTCTCGATATTTTCGCCGACAGGGCAAGAAGCAACGAGGGCAAGCTTCAGGTTGAGCTTGCTCAGCTACGCTATTCTCTTCCGAGGCTTACGGGTCAGGGCACAAAGCTTTCCCGTCTGGGCGGCGGTATCGGCACAAGAGGTCCCGGTGAAACAAAGCTTGAAAGCGACAAGCGTCATATCAGACGCAGAATCAAAGCTCTCGAGGATGAATTTGAGGCTCTTGAAAAAAGAAGGACTCTCGCAAGAGCAAGGCGAGAAAAAGACGGTGTTGAAACTGTTGTTATCGTCGGTTACACAAACGCAGGAAAATCCACTCTTATGAACGCACTCACCGAAGCAGGCGTTCTTGCACAGGATAAGCTTTTCGCAACTCTTGACCCGACCTCAAGAGCGCTGACTCTCCCCGACGGCAGAAAGGTTATGCTTATTGACACGGTAGGATTTATCCGCCGATTGCCGCACCACCTTGTTGAAGCCTTCAAATCAACACTTGAAGAAGCTGCTTGCGCAAAGGTAATTCTCAATGTATGCGATGCCTCCGACCCCGAATGTTCAGAGCATATCAAGGTCACAAACGACCTTCTTGAAGAGCTTGGATGTGCCGGTAAGCCCGTTATTCCCGTTTTCAACAAGTGCGACAAACCCGAGGCAAAGGATAACATTCTCTTTGAACCGAACTCGGTTATGATTTCCGCTCTTGAGGAAAAAGGTCTCGATAATCTTCTTGAAGCAATTTCAAAGGCACTTCCTCCCACAAGAGCAAAGGCGAAAATGCTCATTCCCTATTCAGACGGTTCAGCCGCCGCAATTCTTCGCAAAGACAGCATTATCAATGTTGAGGAATACCGTGCCGACGGTCTGTATTTTGAGCTTGTTGCCGATGTGGCAATGATTGATAAATACCAGAAATATTGTGTTTAAAAACCGTTAATTCTTTTTTTACATGCGCATGCTTGACAAGTTTTTTTCTTTAATATATAATGTAGACGAGCAAAATAACTTTTGCTTACCTACATACAAAAACAACAATTTTTAAAGGGGGACTTTAAAATGGATTTTACAGGATTGGCAGAACTTATGACAACTATTCTTGAAGGAATCGCTAACCTTGACCTCAAAATGATTAATTTTGATTCTCTCGGAAAGCTCCTTGACCTCGTTGCTCCCGTATGGAATCCCATCTGGGCATATGTTACCGAATTCCTTATGGATATTTTCTATGCATAAGTAAAAACCTGAACCGGACATCTTCTTTCGGAGATGTCCGGTTTTTTGATACAAGTATAACAAAACGGGTGTGCCATCAGACACACCCGTTAAATTTTTGTTTATGCGTTTACTTCTTCTTTTTTATCTGAACCGGCAGTTTTCTTTTCAAGAGCTTCAGTCATCATCTGACGGATAACTTCCTTTTCAGTTCCGTTTTTAACAAGTTCAAAATATTCCTCTGCGGGAATACCGCCTACAAAGCACTGCTTATATTTAACGTTAACGCCCTTGACTGCAATTATGATGTTGATTGCAAGGAGAAGTGCGAGTGCGCCGATATAAACGAAAATGCCGAAACCGATTTTTCCGCTGATGAAATCAGGGAATACTGCGGAAATATTGGTTGCAAAAATATTGAAGAAAACGGGGGATGCAACTGCAAGAGCAATTGTGATAATGTTAAGAGTGATGTTTCTGGGATTGCCCTTAGGTGAGCATGCAAGCATGAGCATGAGAAGGCTGATAACAATAAACACCACCGAAAGGAGCAGGCAAACAAGTGCGCCCGCATAACCGATAAAGCTCGTTCCTACAATACCTGAACCTGTCATGGTCAGTAAAGCATCAATATCAAGCGATGTGATAATATTGATAAGCTCTATAAGACCAATATTCTTTGTTACCTCTTCAATAAACGGACCGCTGTATGTAACAGAGCAAAGAGGAAGAAGAAGGGTTGCAATAGGAAGAATTGAAAGAACAATTCTGAGAATTGTAAGCTTTGAACCGATAAAGGAAGCCTTTAATCTGTCAATTCTCTTCTGAAGTCTGGCATGCTCTGCTTCAGCTGCATCGGCTTCATCAAGAAGTCTTTCTTCCATTCCGTAATATACAAGGTTAACGCCGCAACCGGGGCAATTGGGTTTCCAATCAAATAAAGTAAGCTTTCTGCCGCACTTGGGACACTTTGCCATAATCTTTCCTCCAAACAGAGATATTTTGCAGTATAGTATATTTCAACATATTACAATATAGTATATTTTAACATAATATGAACGCTAAATCAATTGTAAACTATAACTAAAAAGATACATTCATTTTAGGTTATATTGACTATGTCAAGCCTCCGTCTGCGGTTATGACCTGTGCGGTAACATAATCCGAGTCACTGCTCGCAAGAAAAGAAACCACTCCGGCGATTTCCTTGGGAGTGCCGAATCTTCCCATCGGAATTTCATCGGCAAGAGCTTTTTTGTCTTCAGCGGAAAGATTTGAATTCATTTTTGTGTCAATCGCACCGGGAGCAACGCAATTTACCTGAATATTGCTCGGAGCAAGCTCTCTTGCAAGTGCCTTTGTCAATCCTATAACAGCCGCCTTCGTTGCAGAATAAACGGTTTCGCACGACGCACCGCATACACCCCACATTGAAGATATATTTATAATTTTACCTTTTTTCTGGCTGACCATATACGGCACTGCACATTGACAGCAATTAAAAACACCTTTGAAATTAACGGCGGTTATTCTGTCAAATTCGCTCTCGGTTATGTCGGTGAAAAGCTTTTGCTGAGCCATTCCTGCATTGTTTACAAGCACAGAAACGCCGCCGAAATATTCGGTGGCGTCTGTAAATATTTTTTTGATTGAATCCATATCGGACACATCTGCTTTATAAAAACGGTATTTTGCACTTGTAAGAGCAACCTTTTTTTTAAGCTCCTTTATACCGTTTTCATCCGAATAATAGCATGCGGCAATATCAAAGCCGTCATTTGCAAGGCGAAGTGCAATTTCGCTTCCTATTCCGCCTGATGCACCCGTTATCAATGCACATCTTCTCATGAATTTGTTTTGGGAACACTGCCTGTGATTGATGAAAAATCCTGACCGATAAGTCTTGTCATGTCAAGATAGCCCGAAGGAACCCTGAGCTTTGATGCATCGGCCTTGTCGGAAACCTCATTGAATTCCATAATAGTCACAATGCCGTTGGGGTCGGTTGACTCCATGCGCTTGATTTCCTTGTCGGTGTAATAATACTTCATGATTGTGCCTTCGCTCTCATAAACGTCGCAGATATACTTCTTGCCGTTATAATCAACCTCGCTGCTGGAAATATATTCTGCATTTGCATCGGCTTCAAAACCTTCGGTAACATTCGCATTGAATAACTCGCCCAAATCCTCAACGGGCATTTTCATATATGCTCTCATACCGGGAACGATGAAATAGCAGGAATCATCACGAAGAAGGAACGCCATTCTCATTGCACCCTCGCCGTTAACCGGCATTGCTGTTTCAATATACATCTTATCTCCGTTGCGGATAACCTTCATGGGAATTGTCATTTCTTCACCGTTGTTATCGGTCTTAAGAGTCATGTCTATAGTGAATTTTCCGCCTTCAATAATATCGGTGTATCTCTTTTCAATGTCGTCATGCTTGGGATTACCCTTGCTGTCAACCTCAACCTCGATTTTCTCGAAATTTTCCTCAGGAATAACATCGGAAATTTCAAGCTCGGGTTCAGTAAGACTTTCATCAACAAGATTTTCAATTGCATTGGGGTCGTTGTAGATTTCAAGGAAGGACTGCTCCTCGGGAGTAAGCTCAACACCCTCGTAAACAGCGCTGGTCTTTCTTACCTTTGTAGACTCAACAACAACATCTTTATTATTAACAATAACCTTATTGCCGTTATAATCCTGATAATAGAAAACCTGCTTGCCGTTTTCGTCATATTCAGACTGGACATTATGTGTCACGCCGGCATCGTCAACAACATATACCTGGCTTTCAATAACAAATTCGTTGTCCTGCGGAAGCTTTTTGCACGCTGCAAAGCTCATGAGCAGCGCAAAAACCAGGCAGATTGCAATTATATTTCTTTTCATATGTTCTCCTCCGTCTGCGGATATTTGAAATATCTGCAGCCTATCTTTCTGAAATTTGGCTTCTAATATAGAATAACTTATTTTTAACATTAAATCAAGTGCAGAAATGTAATATTTATTAACTAAATTGTAAAGCTTTTATTGATAAACTGTTACTGCGGCAGATTTTTAACCTTTATATTATTTTTTTAGTAAAAAGCTCTTGCAAATTCAGAAAAATTATCATATAATATCTTGCAAGCCATTTCAACAGAATAAATGCTACTGTGGCTCAGTTGGTAGAGCAGCTCATTCGTAATGAGCAGGTCGTCGGTTCGAGTCCGACCAGTAGCTCCAAAAAAGAACTTAACATTTCTGTTAGGTTCTTTTTTAATGAAAATATTAACAGGTGATACCATGACAAAAATAAAAAGCTTTGTTAAAAACGAGATTGTGCTGATAATTTCATTTGCTCTGGCGACGGCTTCCGCATTTGTCGTCACACCCAACGCAGGATATATCGGCTACATAGACTTCCGCACTCTCGCCTTGCTTCTCTGCCTCATGGCAGTCATGGCGGGTCTTAACAGCCTCGGTATTTTCAGACTTCTTGCCTCAAAGCTTCTCGGATTTGCAACCACAACCCGAAGTCTCGCTCTGTGGCTTTGTTCACTCTGTTTCTTCTCTTCAATGATTATAACTAACGACGTTGCACTTATCACCTTTGTGCCGTTTTCAATTGTTGCGTTAAAGCTTTCGGGTCAGGAAAAGCTTCTTATACCGTTAATCACGCTTGAAACCGTTGCCGCAAATCTCGGCAGTATGCTCACTCCCGTCGGTAACCCGCAGAATCTTTATCTTTTCTCTGCGTTCAACATGACAGTCGGTGAATTTTTTCTGACCGTGCTCCCTTATGCCGTGCTTTCGTTTTTGCTTTTAATTATTTCCGCATTTTTCATCAAAAAAGAAAAAGTATCCGTCGTTGCCGAGGAACAGTCAGAGAATATCAACGGTAAATTCTGTGCGGTATATATGGCACTGTTTGCAATTGCAATCCTCACCGTTTTCAGAGTGATTCCTTACGGAATAACGTTTGCGGTTTCTGTTGCAGTAATATTTATTTTGGACAAAAAAGCTCTTGCAAAGGTTGACTATTCACTCCTGTTTACATTTGTTTTTCTTTTTATATTTATCGGCAATCTTAAAAACATAGCTCCCGTCAGCGACTTCCTGAGCAAAATCGTCATTGGAAATGAAATCGCTGTCGGAATAGCCGCAAGTCAGATTATCTCAAATGTTCCCGCCGCAATACTTCTTTCAGGATTTACAGATAACATAAAAGAACTTCTTGTCGGTGTGAACCTCGGTGGACTCGGCACTCTGATAGCTTCCATGGCAAGCCTTATTTCCTTTAAGCTTATCGCAAAAGAAAATATCTCTTCGGGAAAATATATACTTATTTTCACCGCAGTAAATATCGTTTTTCTTGTTTTCAATATTACTCTTTGGCTTATAATAAGATAAAATCACAAAAATGAATTGACAAACACAATATTATCTGTTAGAATATTTGAGCTGAAATCAAATATTCGGAGAGTTGTCCGAGAGGTCGAAGGTGCATCACTCGAAATTCTCCATAACTTAGGCGGTTTCGTCCGCACAAAGCCCTTGATTCATCGGGGTTTCAAAACATTAAAATCGAATATTTTTTCCTGTTCTCTCCTGTAGTTCTCTCCAAATCATTTTTGAATGAGATAAACTACAGTTTAGAAGATACACGGAGAGTTGTCCGAGAGGTCGAAGGTGCGACACTCGAAATGTCGTGTACAGAAATGTACCTAGGGTTCGAATCCCTAACTCTCCGCCAAAGAGCTTTCATTGGCGTCTTTACAGCGTTTACTACGGCATGTAAAGCCCGTGGGGTGAAAGTTCTTTTATTTTTTCTCAAACTCCTTGAAGGATAAAACCTTTAAGGAGTTTTTCTTTACAATAGAAGCTTTAAAAAATTTGTTGAGATTATTTGCGTTTTGTGCTATAGTATCATTGGATAGATATATTATCTACAAACTTTACATATTAAACTATTATA
>JAZSDF010000011.1:0-12221 GCA_045531035.1 Acutalibacteraceae bacterium
TACCCTTTGCTTCCATACGTGCTGCCTTTTCTTTTTCAGCAGCTTCCTTAGCAGCAGCTCTTTCTGCAGCGAGCTTCTCGTTTGCCGTATTGTTCTGGCTGATTGCCCAACGTGTGATCTTCATACGGTTTCTGTCTGCACCTGTTTCGATGATGAGAGAATCATCCTTAACAGTTACGATTGTACCGATGATACCGCCGATTGTTGTAACCTCGTCACCAATCTGAAGGTTGTCACGCATTGCCTGCTCTTCCTTCTGCTTTTTCTTCTGCGGTCTGATCATCATAAAATACATTACGCCGAAGATAACTGCCATCCAGATAAGCATACCGGCTCCGCCGCCTGCACCGCCTGTTGAGCCTGATGCTCCGCCGCCGAAAAGTCCTGATAAAAAGTCCATAAAACTTCCTCCTTAAACACAATGTTGATATTATACCCTATAATGTATAAATTTGCAAGTTAATTTTTTATTAAATTCTTGTATCAAGCAAATCAACATATTTTGCTCTGAATTCTTCAAATCTTCCTTCATCAATTGCGTCACGGATTTCCTTCATAAGCATATTATAGAAATGCAGATTATGAATAACACAAAGGCGCATAGCAAGCATTTCTTTCGCCTTAAAAAGATGTCTGATATAAGACCTTGAGAAACTCTTGCAAGCAGGACAATCACATTCGGGGTCAATCGGAAGAGAATCTTTTTCGTACTTTTTGTTATTAAGATTAATTATACCGCATTTTGTGAAAAGATGTCCGTGCCTTGCATTTCTGCTTGGCATAACACAATCGAAAAGGTCAACACCTCTGTAAACCGCTTCAATGATATTTCCCGGAGTTCCTACACCCATGAGATAACGGATTTTGTCAGCAGGCATATGCGGTTCAACCGCAGAAATAATACGGTACATATCTTCCTTCGGTTCACCGACGGCAAGACCGCCGATTGCATATCCGTCAAGGTCAAGTTTTGCAATTTCTTTCATGTGCTCAACACGCAAATCATCAAAAGTACAACCTTGATTAATGCCGAAAAGAAGCTGATTTCTATTGATTGTATCAGGTAAAGAATTCAGTCTTTTCATCTCTTCTTTACAACGGATAAGCCAGCGTGTTGTTCTTTCGCAAGATTGCTTTGAATATTCATATTTTGCAGGATTTTCAACACATTCGTCAAATGCCATGGCTATTGTGGAGCCGAGATTTGACTGAATTCTCATGCTTTCTTCAGGACCCATAAAAATATGTTTTCCGTCAACATGAGATTGAAAATAAACGCCCTCTTCCTGAATTTTTCTTAATGAAGAAAGCGAAAAAACCTGAAATCCTCCGCTGTCGGTCAGAATAGGGCCATCCCATGCTGTAAATTTATGAAGTCCACCCATATCACAAACAAGCTTGTCACCCGGTCTGACATGAAGATGATAAGTATTTGAAAGCATGACCTGACATCCGATTTCTTTCAGGTCATTGGCGGAAAGAGCACCTTTTATTGCACCGCAGGTTGCAACATTCATAAAAGCAGGCGTCTGCACAGTTCCGTGAACCGTAATAAATTCGCCTCTTCTTGCGTTGCCGTCTTTCTTGAGAAGTCTATACATAATTTATTCCTCGTAAATCAGCATACTGTCACCGAGAGAGAAAAATCGGTATTTTTCTTCAACGGCAACTTTATATGCGTTCATTGTGTTATCATATCCGCAGAATGAACTTACAAGCATTATGAGAGTACTTTCTGGAAGATGAAAATTAGTTATTAAACAATCGATGCACTTGAATTCATATCCGGGATAGATAAAAATGTCGGTCCATCCATCATCTTCTTTAATCTCACCGCGGAAAGTTGCAACCGATTCAAGAGTTCTGCAACAGGTTGTTCCCACAGCAAAAACCCTTCCTCCGTTTTTCTTTGTTTTATTGATTAAATCAGCCGTTTCCGCAGGAAGATTGTAATGCTCCGAATGCATATGATGGTCTTTGATATCATCCGCTTTAACCGGTCTGAATGTACCCAGACCGACATGAAGGGTCACATATCCGATTTCAACACCCTTATCCTTGATTTTCTGCATAAGTTCAGGTGTAAAATGGAGTCCCGCTGTGGGTGCTGCGGCACTTCCTTCCTCTTTTGCATAAACAGTTTGATATCTGTTTTTATCCTCAAGCTTTTCGGTTATATAATGAGGAAGAGGCATTTCACCGACCTTATCGATAACTTCAAAAAAATTACCTTCAAATCCAAACTTTGCAATTCGATTTCCGTCAGCCAAAACATCAATAATTTCAGCGGTCAGAATACCTTCTCCGAATGTGAATCTATGACCTACTCTTGCTTTTTTCCCGGGGCCGGTTATGACTTCCCATGTATCATAGCTTTTCTGATTAAGCAACAAAAACTCAACAACCGAACCGGTATCAATTCTTTCTCCGTACATTCTTGCAGGAAGTACCTTCGTATTGTTAAGAATAAGACAGTCACCCGGTCTGAACCAGTCGATAACATCCCTGAAATTACGGTGAACAATCTCTCCGCTTTTTTTATTCATTGCAAGCAATCGAGAACTGTCTCTGGGTTCAATCGGAGTCTGTGCAATGAGTTCTTGCGGCAAATCGTAGTAAAAATCGCATCTTTTCATTAAAAATCCTCAAATTATTCTCAAAATTTCCATTATATTTGTATAAATAATTATTTGACTTAATACTGCAAGTTGTGATATCATCATAATATTATAATAAGTTTTTGTCAAGGTTCATAATGACTAAAATTTAAACAGTTATTTTCTGAAAAGAGGTTAAAGTTATGAAGAATTACAAAGTCGGTATCGTAGGTGCAACAGGTATGGTTGGTCAGCGTTTTGCAACTCTCCTTGAAAATCATCCCTGGTTTGATGTTGCAGTTCTTGCAGCAAGCCCTCGTTCGGCAGGAAAAAAATATAAAGAAGCTGTCGGTGCAAAATGGTGCATGGCAACCGATATTCCCGAAAAGATGGCAGATATGATTGTTATGGATGCTGCTGCTGATATTGAAAAGATTGCAGCTTCCGTTGACTTCATTTTCTGTGCCGTTGATATGAAGAAGGATGAAATCAAAGCACTTGAAGAAGCGTATGCAAAGGCAGAATGTCCCGTCGTTTCAAATAACAGCGCACACAGAATGACTCCCGACGTTCCTATGATTGTTCCCGAACTCAATACAAATCACGCTGAAATTATCAATTCACAAAGAAAACGTCTCGGCACAAATAGAGGATTCATTTCTGTTAAATCCAACTGCTCGCTTCAGAGCTATGTTCCCGCTCTTTATCCCCTCAACAAATTTGGTGTCAAGGATGTTCTTGTTTGCACATATCAGGCAATTTCAGGCGCAGGCAAAACATTTGAAACTTGGCCTGAAATGGTTGATAATGTAATCCCCTATATCGGTGGCGAAGAAGAAAAATCCGAAAAAGAACCCCTTAAAATTTGGGGTAAAATCGAAGGTGACAAAATCGTTCCCGCAACATCACCAAACTTTACCGCACAGTGCCTTCGTGTTCCTGCATCAGACGGTCATATGGCAGCAGTATTTGTAAGATTCGAAAATAAACCTTCAATTGAAGAAATGAAAGAAATCTGGAAGAACTTCAAGGGCTATCCCCAGGAAGCTGAGCTTCCCAGTGCTCCCAAGCAGTTCCTCAACTATTTCGAAGAAGACAATATGCCTCAGACAAAGCTTCAGAGAAATCTTGAAAACGGTATGGCAGTTTCAATCGGCAGACTCAGAGAAGACTCACAGTTCGATTATAAATTTGTTTGCCTTTCACACAACACTCTCAGAGGTGCTGCAGGCGGTGCGGTTCTTATGGCTGAACAGCTCTGTGCACAGGGTTATATTGATTCAAAGTTTTAATTTTTGAAAGGAGTCAATCATGAAAAAGACTGTTTTCACAGGAGCCGGTGTTGCTATCGTCACTCCGTTTACAGAAGATAACAAGGTCAACTATGATAAACTCGCAGAACTTCTTGAGTTTCAGATTGCAAACAAAACAGATGCAATCATTATCTGCGGTACAACAGGCGAAGGCTCAACCCTTGACCATGAAGAACATTCGGAAGCAATCAAATTTACCGTTGATGTTGTTAACAAGAGAATCCCTGTTATCGCAGGCACGGGAAGCAACGACACAAACTATGCTGTAAAGCTTTCAAACGAAGCAGAAAAAGCAGGCGTTGATGCTCTTCTTTCTGTTACTCCCTATTATAATAAGACTTCGCAGAGAGGTCTTGTTCAGCATTTCAATTATATAGCCGATAATGTCAGTGTTCCCATTATACTTTATAATGTTCCTTCAAGAACAGGTGTCAACATCACACCTGAAACCTATTTTGAACTTTCACACCACGAAAGAATTGTAGGAACAAAAGAGGCTAACGGCGACCTTTCTTCAGTTGCAAAAACAATTTCACTCTGCGGCGAAGATTTCTCTGTTTATTCGGGTAATGATGACCAGGTGACACCTATCATGTCCCTCGGTGGCAAGGGCTCAATTTCTGTACTGTCAAATATCGTTCCTGAAATTGCACACAAAATCCCCACAAAGTATCTTGAAGGTGATTTCAAAGGCAGCGCTAAACTTCAGCTTGAGTACCTTGCTCTTTGCAATGCGCTTTTCAGCGATGTTAATCCCATTCCCGTTAAGGAAGCTATGAACATGATGGGCATGAAAGTCGGAAATTGCAGACTTCCTCTTTACACCATGACTGAACCTGCAAAAGAACATCTCAGAAAGGTTCTTGCAAATTACGGTCTTGTTAAATAATTGATTGAGGTATTTCAAAATGACAGGAATTTTATTAAGCGGATGCAACGGAAAAATGGGAAGAGCTGTAACATTAAGCATTGCTGATAACGACGAATGTGAAATCGTGGCAGGTCTTGATGTTTTTAATGAAGTTCGATACGGATATCCCGTTTTTTCATCCCCTGCTGTTGTTCCAAATGATTTAATCAATAAAATCGATGTTATCATCGATTTTTCTAATCCGAGCGCTCTTGCCGGTCTACTTGAGTTTGCTGTTTCAAATTCCATTCCTGCAGTTATTTGCACAACAGGTCTTAATGATGCACAAATAAATCTCATCAAAAACGCTTCAGCGAAGATTCCCGTTTTTTTCAGCGCAAACATGTCACTTGGCGTAAATCTTATTTGTGAGCTTGCAAAAAAAGCCGCTAAAGTTCTCGGTGATTCATTTGATATTGAAATAATTGAAATGCACCACAATCAAAAAATTGATGCACCCAGCGGAACTGCTTTGATGATTGCTGATGCAATCCGTAATGAACTTGACGGAAATATCAAATATGAATATGACCGCCATTCAAAGCGTGAAAAGAGAACAAAGAAGGAAATAGGAATTCACGCTGTAAGAGGCGGAACAATCACCGGTGAACACGAGGTTATTTTTGCAGGACATGATGAATTAATCAAGGTTTCACATTCCGCAAGAAGCAAGGAGCTTTTTGCAACGGGCGGAATCAATGCCGCATTGTTTATCTGCGGAAAACCTGCAGGACAATATAATATGACGGATATGCTTAAATAAATTTCAGGAGTGAAAAATATGAAGCTTGTTGATAATATTTTTGTAACTGAAGATGTAACTCTGTTTTCACTTTGTGATGCACCTGCAGATATTTCACATATGGCAGGTGTGTTCAAAATGATTGCCGATGCCGGAATTGATGTTGACATGATTTCACAGTTTCCCGTAAGCGGTGCTAATTCAGGCTTTTCATTTACTGTCAATGACAAAGATTTTATTTCTGTTCTTGCCATTGCATCAGAGCTTCGTTCACGTTCACCCAAGACAAAAATCAGCGTCAGCAGCGGCAACTGCAAAATTACTGTAAGCGGTGAAGATATGAGAGGTACTCCCGGTGTTTCCGCAAGTGTTTTCAAAGCAGTTGCAAGTGTTGATGCAGATGTCAGAATGATTACTACATCCGAAATAGAAATCTCAATGCTCGTTAACAAATCTGATGTTGACGAGGTTATTGAAGCTATAAAAAAGGAATTTGCGAAATAAAATATCACTCCTCTGACAATTTGTCTGAGGAGTGATTTATTTAATGTTTAAAATATTTTCTAAATTTATAAGTATAATATTTAAATTTACTATTGATTTATGTTTTTTCTGGTGATAAAATAATAAGGTATGATTGAAAAACAATCTCCATTCATTTAGGGGGTCTTTAAATGGAAAGAAAAACAGGTACAATTTCAAGAGGCATACGTTGTCCTATCATCCGTGAGGGAGATGATCTTGCACAGATAGTTTGCAACAGCGTTCTCGAAGCTGCCGAATGTGACGGCTTTGAACTTCGTGACAAGGATGTTGTTGCTGTTACCGAATCAATTGTTGCAAGAAGCCAGGGTAACTATGCAAGTGTTGATGCAATTGCAAAAGATGTAAGAGCCAAGCTTGGCGGGGAAACAGTAGGCGTTATCTTCCCCATTCTTTCAAGAAACCGTTTTGCAATCTGCCTCAAAGGTATTGCAATGGGTGCGAAGAAAGTTGTTTTGATGCTCAGTTATCCCAGTGACGAAGTAGGCAACCATCTTCTTACTTATGACCAGCTTGATGACGCAGGCGTTAATCCTTATAGTGATGTTCTTACACTTGAAAAATACCGTGAACTTTTTGGTGAAAACAAGCATGAGTTTACCGGTGTTGACTATGTAGATTATTATTCAGAAATAATTAAAGATGCAGGTGCAGAATGTGAAATTATTTTTGCAAATCAGGCAAAGAGCATCCTTAAATATGCAGACTGTGTTCTTACCTGCGACATTCATACAAGAGCAAGAACAAAGCGTCTTCTTAAAGCGGCAGGTGCAAAGGTTGTTTGCGGTCTTGATGATATCCTTACTTCATCAATTGACGGTAACGGATTTAATGAAGCATACGGTCTTCTCGGTTCAAATAAATCAACTGAAGACACTATAAAACTTTTTCCAAGAAACTGCGGCGAATTTGTAAATAAAACTCAGGATCTTCTTATCAAGGCAAGCGGCAAACACATCGAAGTTATGGTTTACGGCGACGGTGCTTTTAAAGATCCTCAGGGTAAAATTTGGGAGCTTGCAGACCCCGTTGTTTCCCCCGGTTATACAGACGGTCTTAAAGGCACGCCCAATGAACTCAAGCTCAAATATCTCGCTGACAATGATTTTAAAGATCTTTCAGGCGATGCACTCAAAGAAGCTATTTCAAAGAAAATTGAAGCAAAAGACGGTAGCAGCCTTGTAGGAAACATGGCATCTCAAGGTACTACCCCCAGACAGTTTACAGACCTTATCGGTTCTCTTTGCGACCTCACAAGCGGTTCCGGTGACAAAGGAACTCCTGTCGTTCTTGTTCAGGGATACTTTGATAACTATACAAACTGATAATAATAAGGGAGGTTTAAAATATGAGCAGTAATGTCAGACCCGAATCAATGGCACGCATCACCACACCTGAGCTTGCAAAAGCTTTTATTGAAAAGCAGGTTGCAGAAGTAAGAGCACAGGTCGGAGACAAAAAAGTTCTCCTTGCTCTCTCAGGCGGCGTTGATTCCTCCGTTGTTGCAGCGCTTCTTATTAAAGCAATCGGCAAACAACTCGTTTGCGTTCATGTTAACCACGGTCTTATGCGTAAGGGCGAAAGCGAGCAGGTAATCGAAATTTTCGGTAACGCTCTTGATGCAAACCTTATTTATATTGATGCAACCGACAGATTCCTTGACCTTCTCAAGGATGTTTCCGAGCCCGAAACAAAAAGAAAAATTATCGGAAACGAATTCATCAAGGTTTTTGACGAAGAATCTGCAAAGCTTGAAGGCATTTCATTCCTCGCTCAGGGAACAATTTATCCCGATATTCTTGAATCCAAGGGTGTTAAGGCTCATCACAACGTTGGCGGACTTCCCGAAGATATGGAAATGGAACTCGTAGAACCTGTAAAGCTTTTGTATAAAGACGAAGTAAGAGTAGTCGGCGAAGCTCTCGGTCTTCCTCATGCCATGGTTTACCGTCAGCCGTTCCCCGGCCCCGGTCTCGGCGTAAGATGCCTCGGTGCAATAACCCGTGACAGACTTCATGCTCTTCGTGAAGCTGACGCTATTCTTCGTGAAGAATTTGATAACTGCGGACTTGCAGAAAAAGTATGGCAGTATTTCATCGCTGTTCCTGATTTCAAGAGCGTAGGCGTAAGAGAAGGCAAGCGTTATGAAGGCTGGCCCGCAATCATCAGAGCAGTCAACACAACTGATGCTATGACTGCAACAATCGAAGAAATTCCCTACACAGTTCTTCATAAAATTACCGATAGAATTACCCACGAAGTTGAAGGCATCAACCGTGTCCTCCTCGACCTCACTCCGAAGCCGATCGGCACAATCGAGTGGGAATAATTACCCAAAGAGCCAAACCCCAGTAAAATCAAGGCTTTCAGGGTTCAGAAAAACCCTTTGATAACACTTTGATAACACGACTCGGGCATTATCATTGCGATTTCCCGTTGGCTTGCAGGTTATCAAGCTCATAAAATTTCTGCAATAAACGACTAAACCCTTAACTGTGGATTATCACGGTTAAGGGTTTTTTGTCGTTATTTTTTTGTTCTTATTTAAGTTCGTCCGAAAGGTCGATAGGAATTTTCACCCATTTCTGTGTGTTGTCATACTTCGGGAAATTATATCTCCATTTGTTGTAATCGTGAACATCTATCTTACCTGCTCTGAACATATCCGCCTGCTCTTTCCAGGCAGAGAGCATAGGAAGAATATTAGATGTATCTTTATTTTCTTTATTTAATTTTATACAGATTTCTCCGTCAGACTCATCTATTGTCAGTCCGTAAATATCTTCCAATGCAAAAAGAGTGTGCATCAGACCGATGTAGCTGTCGATATCGGGAACATTCAGCGCTTCGGGTGCAACTCCGAGTGCATCCGCAATAGCTGCCGTTATTTCAGCCTTGGGTGTTCTTGAACCCGTTTCATACTGTGCAATACGGACATCGGCAGATGCAACGGGAAATCCGATTTCCAATCCGAGATATTTCTGTGTCATTCCGAGATAGTTGCGTAAATAGTTTATTCTTTCACCGATTGCCATATTAAGCACTCCTTTTCGTCGGGTTTGACTGTAGTATAGCAAATATGTTTAGTAATGTCAATATGCTTTTACAAAAACTTAACAGTTTTGCTTAAGTTTGTTAACACAAAAACTTGACATAAACAGATTTGTTTAGTATAATACAGATAGTCTAAACAATTTAGTTTAGTATTCTGACTACAATAGAATGACCGTCCGACGAGAACAAACCGCCAAGACCTCTCAAAAAAAGAGAGCGAGCGCAGCCGAAAGGCTGACGGCACAGCGCCCGTAGAAATATGAGGAGTGCCTGTCGGAACTCGAACTTCGGGTAGAACGGCAAACAACCATTCTAAATAAAAAAATAAATTGAAAGGAGAAATATTCAGAATGGAAAAAGGCTTTATGAAAGCGAGCGATATTGCAGAAGAACTTGATATTTCAATATCCTACGCTTACAGAATCGTAAGAATGCTCAATGAGGAGTTGAGCAATATGGGTTATATCACCATCACCGGTAGAGTTAACCGACAGTATTTTAACGAAAGACTTTACTATATCAGAAAGGAGCTTGAAGAATAAATGCCGGTATATAAAAACGAAGAAAGCGGCACTTGGTACTCGGTTTTCAGATACACCAACTGGAAAGGTGAACGCAAGCAGAAATGCAAGCGAGGGTTTAAAACCAAGAAAGAAGCTCAAGAGTGGGAGCTGACCTTCAAACAACAGTCCGAAGCAAATCTCGATATGAGCTTCAAAGCATTCGTTGAGCTATATTTTAATGATACAAAATTAAGGCTCAAAGACACAACCTGGCTGACAAAGCAACACATCATCGAAAACAAAATAGTCCCCTACTTCGGAGACAAACCGATGAATCAGATCACGACCAAGGATGTAATCCCCTGGCAGAATGAAATGCTAGCATACCGTGACAGCAAAATGAAGCCGTACTCGGCAACCTATCTCAAAACGATGCACAATCAGCTCAGTGCGATTTTCAATCACGCAGTAAGGCACTATGATTTACGTTCCAACCCTGCAGCCAAAGCGGGAAATATGGGTAAGGAAGAAACAAAAGAGATGAAGTTCTGGACCAAAGATGAGTACAAGCTGTTCTCTTACGAAATAATGGATAAACCCGTTTCGTTCTACGCTTTTGAAATGCTCTACTGGTGCGGTATCCGTGTCGGCGAGCTGCTTGCCCTGACTTCGGAGGATTTTGACTTTGTCAAAGGAACGGTACGAATCAACAAGTCGTATCAGAGGATAAAAGGCAAGGACATAATCACCTCACCCAAAACAAAAAAGAGTAACCGAACAATCACAATGCCGAGTTTCCTCTGCGAAGAAATGCAGGAATACCTGAAGATGATTTACGGACTCGAAAGCACGGAACGGATATTCAAAATATCAAAAAAGTATCTGAGCAATGAAATTGAGCGAGGCTCACGGGCGGTCGGAATACAGCGAATCAGGATCCACGATTTGCGGCACAGTCACATCTCTCTGCTGATTGATATGGGATTCTCGGCTCTTGCAATCGCTGACCGAGTGGGTCACGAGAGCATCGAAATAACATACAGATACGCTCACCTCTTCCCCTCTGCTCAGCAGGAAATGGCAAGGAAATTAAATTTTGAAAGGAACGATGTTTAAATGTCAGAGAAAAATTTAGACAACCGCAACCGTTGGAGAAACAAAACAGTTTCGTTCAGAGTATCGCCCGAAGAAGGACAGACAATCGATGAATTTGTCAGGCTCTCGGGACTGTCAAAGCAGGAATATATAACGAGGAAACTGACGAACCACGACGTTGAGGTTATGCCGAATCCAAGAGTTTATAAAGCACTCAAAGAAGATTTCGCAAAGGTGTATCACGAGCTGAAACACATTGAAGCAGGTCGGCAGATTGACAAAGACCTGCTTGAAGTTTTAAAGATGATGTGCGATATTCTCGGCGGAATTAAGGGGGAACAAGATGTCCTCCACAAATAAAAAAATGACTGTTCAGACTCCGTCTGTTGGCGCAGACGGTGAACAGCCAACCAAAAATATTAATAATAGTATAACACCTGAACCCGAAGAAATCAATAGCAAAGACAGAAAAGACCGATTAATTTTATTGGGTCATAAACTCAACCAAGAGTCGAGCAAAAACTTTCTGCCGACAGTAAATCTTGACGAACTGTTTGAATCGGTTTACCGAAGCAAGCCCGCAATAGTTGAGAATCTGATTTATCCCGGAACATATATCCTCGCAGGTGCGCCGAAGGTCGGCAAGTCATTTCTCGTTGCACAGCTCGCCTATCACATCGCAACAGGACAAAGGCTGTGGGACTATGAAGTGAAGCAAAGCACGGTTCTCTATCTCGCACTCGAAGACGACCACCGCAGACTGCAAAAACGAATGAACAGAATGTTCGGAGTTGACGGAACAGCAAATTTATTTTTCGCAATCACGGCGAAGAAACTCGGCGAAGGTCTTGAAGACCAGCTCGAAGAATTTATAAATCTTCACCCGAACACACGGCTTATAATCATCGACACTCTTCAAAAAATCAGGCAGGGTAACGGCGACAGTTACAGCTACGCAAACGATTACGAATGTGTCGGCAGCCTCAAAAAATTCGCCGACCAAAAAGAAATCTGTCTACTGATTGTTCATCACACAAGGAAGCAGCAATCGTCGGATAAGTTCGATATGATTTCGGGAACAACGGGTATTCTCGGATGTGCCGACGGTGCGTTCATCCTCCAAAAAGAACGTCGCACCGACAGCTCGGCAACGCTTGACATTGTCGGCAGAGACCAGTGCGACCAGAAGCTCTACCTCATCAGAAATCAGGAAAAACTTCTTTGGGATTTGGACCACGCAGAAACCGAATTGTGGAAATCACCGCCCGACCCGATAGTCCTGAAAATTGCAGAGTTCATCACAACCGATAACCCGAAATGGAACGGTAACGCATCGGAGCTTGTTGAAATTTTAAAGCTCGATATAGCACCGAATGCTCTGACAAAGAAGCTGAACATCGGTGCAGGAACCCTCGAAAACGATTACGGAATCCGATACGAGAGCAGCCGTAACCACGACGGAAG
>JAZSDF010000166.1:0-28891 GCA_045531035.1 Acutalibacteraceae bacterium
CAAAACCTTATGGCTTGCTGTTAATCAAAGTATAAAGATTTTAACATACTTTTTCAAAATAATAAAGACATATTTTTAACTTTTGTTAAATTTTTATGTCTTTTTTATAACAATAATTGCCTTTTTATTAAAAATGGTGTAAAATATCAAGGTAATCCCGTTTGAGAGGGGGAATTTAAATGGAGATTACAGAAAAAAGAAAGGCAACGCTTGTAAATATTGCTTATTATACGGTTATTGTCGCACTTTTTTATCTTTTTATGAAGTATGCTTTCGGTCTGGTTGCACCGTTTATCGTTGCACTTGCAGTTGCAATACTTCTCCAGAAGCCAATCAGAGTTATTTCCGAAAAAACAAAAATCAAAAAGAATATTCTCGGTGCAGTCGCTGTTTTACTGATTATCTCGGTTGTTATATCTTTGGTCGTGCTTGTCGGATACAGACTTTTTGTTGAATTCAAAGGGTTCGGCGAATATGTTATGTCCAAGATGTCAGACTTGCCTGCACTGATTCGTTCGGCAGAGGAATGGATTCTTACAAGGCTTACCGTTTTGCCCGATTCACTTGAAAAAACCGTTGCTGATTCCGTGTCGGGTATTGTTGACAGACTTCTTCTTGCCACTCAGGAGGAAACGGCGAATATGCCGCAACAGGGCGAAAGCGGATTCGATTTGTCATTTCTTGCAACGCCGCTCGGCGGACTTCTTTCAACAGCAAAGCAGATTCCTGTTGTTTTTGCAGGTATCTTCATGGGTATTATAGCGTGTTTCTTCATAACTTGTGACTACGATAAGTTCAGAATACTTATCAGCGAAAATATTTCCCGTGAGCATGAGGTTGCAATAGTTAAAACAAGAAAAATTCTCGGCGATATCCTCGGAAAGATGCTCAAATCCTATGCAACGCTCATTTTCATCACCTTCTGCGAGGTTTCGATAGGTCTGAATATCCTGAAGCTGATAGGTGTTTACAGCGGAGGATATATTCTTGTTCTTTCAATAATTACTGCGATAGTTGATATTCTTCCGGTTCTCGGCACGGGAACAATTCTTATTCCTTGGGCAATATTCAATCTTTTCACCGGAAATATCGGTCTCGGAATCGGACTTGTTATTCTTTATATCTTAATCACCGTTATCCGTCAGGTAATCGAACCCAGACTTGTTGCAATGAACGTGGGGCTTCATCCCGCAATAACGCTTTTCGGTATGTATCTGGGCGTTCAGATTTTCGGTTTCCTTGGAATTTTCATTCTTCCGATAACCTTTGTGCTTGTCAAGGCGCTTAATGACGAAGGTATTATTCACCTCTGGGGCATGGACAGGAAGAAAGATCAATAATATATATATATAATCCCCCTGAAAATGTGCATACACATTTTCAGGGGGATTATGTTTACTTAACTATCCTCTTAAATTCCTCGCTGTTTTTGAATTCGTCGGAAAGCTGAGGTCTGTTGCGCAGGCCGTCTTTGATATCCTCGGCAAAAGAACCTTCCCAAAATCTGTACGCTTTGGATTTGTCAAACACAACACCCTTGACGGCGGGGGAGGTGTGAATAATGACATCGGGCATTTCGTCGTATTTTTTGGCAAGCTCAACAGCTCTTTCAAAGTGACAGAGAGCAGCTTTTTCGTCGCCTGCAAGATATTTTCTGACACCGATTCTCTGGTGATGAATAACCATGAGATAATGGCTTTTGCCGTAGTCGCCGTCAGGCATGACTGCCTCAACAAGATTGATGTATGCCTCGGCAATATTGTTGTCTGCGTCAAGAAAATTTTTGTGACGTCTGTTCATGATTTCACCGAAAAGACGGAGCATTTCAACCATGCCGTTTGCACACGCCGCCGCACGCTTCTCATCGTCGTGGGGATACATATACATGGCTTCGTAATCTCTTGAGTTCTGCATAAGAGGCATTTCAGAGAGAATTTTTTCTGCTTCGGAAATATCAACTCCGCTGCTTTTGATAAGGCTGAGGTCGCGCAGATAAATGCACATGAGTTTTTTTATCCATATTCTGATACTGTCTGTTGAGCAATGATTCTGTATCATGTCATAGACTCTATACACCTCGTTCTTAATTGAAAGCTTATATTCGTTGCTGTCCTCTGCCTGGATAAGCGCATTGAAATATTTCGCAAGAAGGTCGTAGTTACCGGGGAATTCAACGATTGCCTCTTTGAGCATATCTCTTACTTGCGCAATTTTTCCTTCACTCCACAGACGGGAATATTTTTCGCAGTATTCCTTGATTTTTTCCTCTTTAGCGATATTGTCCGTTCCGAGAAGACTATCGACGGTAACATTGAAAAAGGAAGCAATGGCAGGAAGCATGGTGATATCGGGATAAGTTTCGCCTCTTTCCCATTTGCTTATAGCCTGGAATGACATACCGAGGAAAGCTGCGAGTGCCTCCTGAGTGAGGTCCTTTGATTTGCGGAGTTTTTTGAGGTTTTCACCGAAATAGATTGTCATATTAACCATCCTTTAAAGTTATTACAGCGCTGTTTACAACCTAATAATAACTTCTCCCGCGAAATTAAACAATAACCTGTTTTTTGAACTAAATTCTCTCAACAAGAGAATTTTTCTAATGAAAGAAAAAAGACAGAAAAAATCCGTCCTGCCGAAACAGAACGGATTGATTTGTTAAAACTAACTTATTTAATTTCAACCTTTGCGCCAACTTCTTCAAGCTTAGCCTTAGCAGCTTCTGCATCTTCCTTGGAGATGCCTTCCTTGAGAGCCTTGGGAGCACTGTCAACAGCAGCCTTAGCTTCTGCAAGGCCGAGACCTGTGAGCTCACGAACAACCTTGATAACCTTGATCTTTTCTGCGCCAACTTCAGCAAGGATAACGTCAAATTCTGTCTTTTCCTCTGCTGCTGCTGCACCTGCATCTGCGGGAGCTGCTACTGCAACTGCTGCTGCTGCTGATACGCCGAATTCTTCTTCTACTGCATGTACGAGCTCTGAGAGTTCAAGTACTGTAAGTTCTTTGATTGTTTCAATCATTGCTGCAATCTTTTCTGATGCCATTTTATTTTCCTCCAATTTGTTAAATGTTTTTAGTTTAATAAATTATGCTTCTGCGGGTGCTTCTTCAGCTGCTGCGGGAGCTTCGCCGCTCTTGTCAACAATAGCCTGGATAGCACGGGCGAAAGATGCGATGGGTGCGTTGAATGCGTTGCAAACTGTAGCAAGAAGGATATCTCTTGTGGGAAGCTTTGCAAGCGAGTCGATAGTTGCTGTGTCAACAACCTTACCGTCAAGATAACCGCTCTTTACGGAGAAGTTCTTGTGTGTATCAGCAAACTTTGAAAGGATTCTTGCTGCTGCTGTGTGATCTTCGGGGCTGATAGCGATAGCTGTTGTGCCTTCGAGAACACCGCAGATATCGTCGAGACCAACGTTCTTTGCAGCGAGACCGAGAAGAGTGTTCTTAACTACTGTGTACTTGATGCCTGCTTCACGAAGTTCCTTACGAAGCTTTGTGTCGTCAGCAACGTTGATACCCTTATAGTCAACGATAACACCTGCTACAGAATTCTGAATCTGCTCTGTGAGGTCAGCAACGATTTGCTTTTTCTGTTCCAAAACCTTTGCGCTGGGCATGTATTTTCACCTCCGTGGGTTTATTACAAAATTTAAAGCCCTTTCCGCTTCTGCAGAAAGGGCATGAACATACATAATCAAGTCATAATGACCTTGTATGCATCCTCTCTCGGCAGGCGGTTGAATAACCTTTATGCGAAAAGCACCTGCTGTCTTAAAAAGAACAGCTTAGATATAATAGCACAATAAATTGCGCTTGTCAAGAGTTTTTTATGCTTCTGTTGCTGCGGTGCCAACCTTATTGGGGTTAACCTTGATTCCGGGGCCCATTGTAGTTGCGAGAACGCAGGAACGGATGTACTGACCCTTTGCTGCAGCGGGCTTAGCCTTGATGATAGCATCGAGGAGAGTGTTGAAGTTCTCAGCGAGCTTTTCTGCACCGAAGGAAACCTTGCCGATGGGGCAGTGAATGATGTTTGTTTTGTCAAGACGGTATTCAATCTTACCGGCCTTAGCTTCTTCAACAGCTTTAGCAACGTCAGGTGTAACTGTACCTGCCTTGGGGCTGGGCATAAGACCGCGGGGACCGAGAACCTTACCGAGACGACCAACAAGACCCATCATGTTGGGTGCTGCGATACATACATCGAAATCCATGAAGCCTTCGCCCTGGATTCTTGCAACAAGGTCTTCAGCGCCGACTACTTCTGCGCCTGCTGCAGCTGCTGCATCAGCATCTGCGCCCTTAGCAAAAACTGCTACTCTTACTGTACGGCCTGTACCGTTGGGGAGAACTACAGCGCCGCGAACCTGCTGGTCAGCATGACGTGAGTCAACGCCCAGACGAACGTGTACTTCAACTGTTTCATCGAACTTTGCACTTGCAGTCTTAACAGCGAGCTCAAGTGCAGCGTCGGTATCATAGAGTGTTGCTCTTTCAACGAGCTTTGCACTCTCATTATATTTCTTTCCGTGTTTCATGTTAATTAATTCCTCCCAAAGATGTGGTTAATCGGATTTGTTCCTCCCACAGTTTGCAAATCAGTCAGCAACTGTAACGCCCATTGAGCGAGCTGTACCTGCTACCATGCTCATAGCAGCTTCAACGGAAGCAGCATTGAGGTCAGGCATCTTCTGCTCAGCGATCTTACGAACCTGTTCCTGAGTGAGAGTTGCAACCTTGGTCTTGTTGGGAACGCCCGAACCGCTTTCAATACCGCAAGCCTTCTTGATAAGTACTGCTGCGGGCGGGGTCTTTGTGATGAAGCTGAATGTACGGTCAGCGTAAACAGTGATAACAACAGGGATGATAAGACCCATGTCGTTCTTTGTGCGCTCATTGAATTCCTTTGTGAAAGCCATAATGTTAACGCCGTGCTGACCGAGAGCAGGACCTACAGGGGGAGCGGGTGTTGCCTTACCTGCGGGAATCTGCAACTTAATTAAGCCAACTACTTTCTGTGCCATAATTAAAACCTCCATAAATTGTGGTAAATTGCGGAGCCTTGAAGCTCCTCCCACGAAGCCCGCGTCACAAAAATGACGGGACTGCGCAAAAAGCGCTAAATTTGAAAGGGATTAACCCTCAAATTACCGTGATTATTCGGCAAGCTCAACCTGGTCAAGCTCAAGCTCGACTGTTGTCTGTTTGCCAAAGAGTGCGGAAACCGTAACCTTAACAAGGTTATTTTCTGTGTCGATTTCCTCAACAACACCGCTGAAGCCGTCGAAAATTTCGTCGATGATGTTGACAGTGTCGCCAACGTTATAGGAAACTTCAACGCTTCTCTTCTCGACTCCGAGCCTGATAACTTCTTCATCGGTAAGAGGTATTGCTTTGTTTTCAGGACCGACGAACCCTGTAACGCCTCTGGTGTTACGGATAAGGAGCCAAGTTTCGTCACTCATTTTGGGACGGTTGTCCTTGTCGGGTGAAACAGCAACCTTAACGAGAACATATCCGGGGAAAAGCTTGCGCTCAACCTCTTTCTTTTTCTCTGCATCGGTTACGATTTCGGTCGGAATCTTGACCTCTAAAATCTGATCCTGCATTCTGCGGTTTTCAACCATTTTTTCGATGTTGGTTGCAACCTTGTTTTCATAACCCGAATAGGTATGAACTACATACCATCTTGTGTCAATAGACATCGGTATCCTCCTGTAATCAGCGAATGAAATTAATCATTCCTGCAACGTGAGTGTGGTCACCGTGGTCGGTAACTGCGTTTGCAACAGTTGTAGCAACGTTTGATGCGTCAGCATTGCCTACCGATTCAGCAGCTCTTTCGAGGAGTGAAAGGAGAAGAGCAAGGAGCTGGTCAACAGCAAAAATTGCGAGTGCGCAGACGAGAACTGCTACGAGAACAACTGCGGTTGACTTCAAGACGGTTTTTGCATCGGGCCAAACAATCTTCTTTGTTTCGCCTTTGATGTCTTTGCAGAACTTTTTGATTGCCTTGCCGGCTCTTACGAAGATATTTCCGTTGGGGTTAGCAGGCTTTTTTTCCTTCTGCTTTTCAGCGGCGGCAACCTTTTCTGCTGCTTGGGAAACTTCCTTTTTAGCCATAGGTTAAATCCTCCCGCTTAATTATTTGGTTTCTTTGTGGAGAGTATGCTTCCTGCAAAAACGGCAGTACTTGTTCATCTCCAGTCTGTCGGGTGTGTTCTGCTTGTTTTTCATTGTGTTGTAATTGCGCTGTTTGCATTCGGTGCATGAAAGGGTAATCTTTACTCTTTTACCGTTAGCAGCCATGTGCGGCACCTCCATTTTCGGAATATTTAGCCCTGTGTATCGGGTCTATCAGGCAACCTGAAACAGAGCCAGGCCTCCCTCTGCGTAACATTTTGTTTTCGGGCGCAAAAAAAGAACCCTCTTGCAGAGGTACGACTATCATACCACAATCGTCAACTGCAGTCAAGAACTTTTTTTGAAAATTTTCAGTTGGATTTGTCGTGCCAATATATATTGTGCCGTGTTAAAATTTATTGTCCGGGAAGCAATATATATTGATTAAAATTTTTACAGAACTCCCTTGAAATATAAGCCTCTGGTAAATTCTGAGGGGGGATTTGCACCTTTTTCGACCTCACGGATGATATTCTGACATTCGTTTTTATCTTCGTTTGTGAAATAAATCAGACCGTAGTCAAGGTTTTTCAGCTCGCTTTTCTTGTCTGCAATCCACAGAGGACGGGAATTGAGAATGAAGCTTGCACCGTTTTTGCAGATAACGGGAAATTCTATTCCCATTCGGTCAACAAGAAAGCTCTTTTGCTGACATTCACCGCATGTCAGTTTGTTTTTAACGGGACAGTTGCGGGTCATCATCAGGGGGATTTTGCCGTAAATCATGATTCCTCTCGGAATATCGCCGCCGAGGCGGGAGATATCGTTTATCTGTGCTTCGCAGGAAACGAGGCAGTCCCTCGCACCGAGTGATTCGATTTCGTTTAATGATATACTATTATATATATTCATTCCGAATCCCGATGTAAAGCCGAGACCTGCTTTTTCGGCTATACCCATGCCGTCGAGGGTGCAGGTCCATGCGAGAGAAAGACCGTTTTCTTTGAGAATGGTTAGTTTTTTAATATATTTTTCGGAATTTCCGAACACCGCTGCAGGAATTTCCGCTGCGACTTCAATCCCTTGAGAAATAAGGGCTTTCAGGGTTTCGGGAGATGTTTCAATCGGAACGATTGCCCTTGAAATTCCGCTTAAATCATCGGGGATTTGTTCTTCCTTGAAAAATCTTGCGTGTAGCGAAAAATCCTCTGCGGAATGACGGGAGAAAGTGTTTTTATATTCGGATACGGAAATATTTTTCTTTTCCGCGATTGAGATTTCGAGGGCGGCGAGCACATCCCTGCGAAGTGCGTTGAGAGCGCCTGCTGACACGATAAGACCTTCCTCGAAATCCATATTAATATTATTTACATAAAACTGTGTGCCGCCGCATTTTGAGAGTCTGCCTCTCAAATCGTCACGGCTGAGCGGCTTGTTTATTGCATTTTCGGGAGATTTTTCACCCGTTACGGATACGGTTTTGCCGAGTGCGGATGCGGTGAGTTTTATGGGTTCATCGGATTTGAAAACAAGCGAAAAATCAACGGGAATGAGCGGATTTTCGTTGTCGTAAAGTCTTTGCAGACCGGAAAGCACGGGTGCGGCGTTTTCGACATCTTCTTTTCTTCTTGTGCCGAACATTTCCTTGCCGAGTTTACCCTCGAAATATCCTTTTGTGAAGCCCGAACGCGAAAAAACAGCATGGAGAGAGCTGTTTATTTCGTCATCGGGAGTGTTGTTGATACTGTTTTTGCAAGCGGTTACTGCTGCCGCAACATATTCGGGACGCTTCATTCTGCCTTCTATTTTAAATGAGCAAATACCCGCTTTTTCGAGCCTTGAGATTTCATCAACAAGCGACAAATCCTTGAGACTGAGGTTGTTTCCGCCCTTGCCGTTGACTCCGAAGGGAAGTCTGCAGGGCTGTGCGCAAAGACCTCTGTTTCCGCTTCTTCCGCCGAGCATTGCACTCATCAGGCATTGACCCGAAACGCACATACAGAGGGCGCCGTGAACAAAATATTCGAGCTCCATATCGGTTTGTTCCGAGATTGCTTTTATCTCATTTTCGGAAAGCTCACGGGGAAGGACGGCTCTTGAAAACCCGAGCTTTTCAAGGATTCTGATACCTTCGATACTCTGAACGGACATCTGGGTTGATGCGTGAATGGGCATGTCGGGAGCAACCTGCCTCACCATGGAAGCAAGTCCGATATCCTGCAAAATAAGTGCGTCCACATCAGCTTTGCAGGCGCACTCGATTGCTTCATATGCCGTTTCTTTTTCGTTATCGCCGACAAGAGTGTTGAGGGTTAAATAGACCTTAACGTTTCTTGCATGGCAGTATTCAACGGCTTTTTTCAGTTCTTCATCGGAAAAATTCGACGCATTTCTTCGGGCGTTGAGAGCTTTTCCGCCGAGATAAACCGCATTTGCGCCGCACCTTACGGCGGCGGTCAAAGACTCAAAAGAGCCTGCGGGTGCAAGAATTTCAGCCGCCATTTATTTTGCAGCCTTGAGAGAAGCGATTTCTTTGAGAAGTCTTTCGTTTTCACGCTTCATGATTTCAACATCTGTTCTTGACCTTGCGGATTCTTCAAGATACTCCTGAATCTGGTTTCTGAGGTTTTCGGCTGTGATTTCGCACTTTTTTGCGGCATCGGCATATTCAAGAGCGGTGAGAACAGCCGCCTGAGTCACGGAGATTCTTGCGTTGCCGCTGATAAGAGCGGAAAGCTTTGCGTCAAGCTCTTCTCCGAGCTTTGCAACATATTCGAGATTATCATCGGTCATGATGTTGTATACTTCGCTGGCAATTTTAATTTGAATTTTTTCCATTGTTTTCACCCCGTAAAGATTTTGATACACTATGATTATACAACAAATCTTTAAAGGAATAAAGATGTTTTTTGAATTTTTTTGATGTATTTTTTGTATTTCGTTGATAAAGGTTAAGATTTATGATATAATTCACACTAACATCAAAGAAACGGATGTGTTTTTATGAAAAAAACAATATCGGTATTGATTGCCGTTATGATTTTATTATCTCTCTCCGCATGCGGCACACAAAAAAGAACGGCTCTCGTTATTTCGGGCACTCAAATCGACAGTGAGATTTTCACATACTATCTCGATAAGGTTATCAGCCGCCCCTCGGATTACGGTCTTGCTGAAAATCCCGAAAAAAGGCTTCTCAAGGAAACTGCGGTTGATGAGTGCAAGAAATATGTGGCAATCAACACAAGCTTCAGGGATAAGGGACTTTCTCTTTCTGCGGCGGACAAGGTTGAAATTTCGAACAATGTCAATCATTTCTGGATGAGATTTGAAAATCATTATGATGAAATCGGTGTTTCCAAGCAGACGCTTACCAAAATAATGACTGCCGAGGCGTATGAGGACGCCATTTTTACCGCAACCTATGACAGAGGAATCGGAAATGCGGCGGCGGAAAAAGAACTGACGGACTACTTTTATTCCAATTATGTGAGCTTCCGCACGGTGTGTGCATATTTTACGGCACCCGACGGTTCAGCGATGTCACAGGCGGACAAAATCGCTCTTGTTGAAGCTTTCAAAACATTGGGACAGAATACCGCCGTTGAAACCGAAAAATTTTCGGAAACGGTAACGGCTGCGGGTTATACTCTTTCCGACACGATTATCCTTAAGAAAAATTCCGACGGATATCCCGCAGGATTTTTTGAGAAGGTTTATTCACAGACAAACGGCACGGTGCAGATTCTCGAATATGATGAATGTGTGTTTGCTGTTCTTAAAGAAAGCCTTGAGGATAAGGGCGAAGAGGTTTATGTCAATTACCGTACTTCGTGCATAAGCGACCTTTATTCGGACGCTTCGGAAAATGAAATCGAGGCATATATCGAAACTTTGACGGTAGACGAAAAAGGCGCAGACAGAATTGTAAATAAGATGACGTGAGTTGAGGCAGGTTTTTCCTGCCTCTCTTATTTATAATAATTTAATATTTATACCATTGACCTTATAAATAATTATTGCTATAATATATTAATTAAAATAGGAGGAGTGTCCCATGATTAAAATTTCTCCGTCGGTTCTTGCAAGCGACTTTTCATCTCTCGGTGCAGAGGCAAAGAGGATGGAGGATTGCGGTGCCGATTATCTTCATCTTGATGTTATGGACGGCAGATTTGTTCCGAACATAACCTTCGGTGCGCCCGTAATCAAGAGTATAAGAAACAAAACCGACCTTGTTTTTGATGTTCATCTTATGATAGATACACCGCTTGATTATATTGAGGATTTCAAAAAATCGGGTGCGGATATTATTGTTTTCCATATTGAAAGCTCATCCGATGCCGCCGCAACGGTTGATAAGATTATCTCCTGCGGCTGCAGGGCGGGAATAAGCGTTAAGCCCAAAACTCCCGTTGAGGAGATTTTTCCTTATCTTGATAAGCTTGATATGGTGCTGGTCATGACGGTTGAACCCGGCTTCGGCGGTCAGTCCTTCATGCCCGAAACAATGGATAAAATAAGAACCCTGCGTTCGGAAATCAAACGCAGAGGCCTGTCAACGGATATTCAGGTTGACGGCGGTATCAACGAAAAGACCGTTGAAACCGCAGCATCAGCAGGCGCGAATGTCTTTGTTGCGGGAAGCGCCGTTTTCGGTGCTGAGGATGCATCAAAGGTAATCGACGAGCTCAGAGGTCTTGCGGAAAAAGCATTTATCGGTTAATGATTTTTTCAATAGCATTTTCACGGACAAGCTCATTCCAATGCTCTTTTGTGAAGCAGCAGACAAGCTCCGAACAGCTTTGAACCGTGCCGAATTCCGAACAGCCTTGTCTGATTTTCGGCATATCCTCGTTTCCGCTGAGCAAAACACGGTATTTTCCGTCTTGCTCATAAAGACTGCTGTGAGTAATGAACTTAAGGCTTTTGAGATATTCCGCCGCGTTCATAAGCATATCCGGATTCTCAAATTCGCAGAGGATGAATTTCTCCTGCTTTTTGAGAAACTGCTTCTGAAGTCCGCAGGTCTTTTTGCTGTCAAGAATGGTGAAACTCAGCGTACAGCCGCCGCCTCTTTTCGGAGAGGCTTCGATTATCATTCTTTTTGACGGGTCAAAATCTCTGCCGAGAGTTTTTCCCGCTTCATCAAGCACCGTCCAGATAACACGGCGGGTTTCTATGGTGGAATAGTCCATTTCTTCGTATGTAATATTCAGCTCGAGCAAATCCTGCTCGCTCAAATCAACTATTATTCTGTCCTCGGCAGGGGAATTAATCTTCATTGTGCCGCCTCCTTCGGTGATGTTGCTTACTATAATAATATGTTTTTTCACGGCGGTATGCAATGAATAAATATTGGAATTTCAGAGGTGACAGCCTTGGCTAACAGCTCCGCAAAACAGAATACTGTCAAAAGCTCACGGATTTTCGGCGACTATCTCGTGATGATTGCCGCACCGTGCATTGTTGCCCTGTGGTATTACGGAACGCATTTTCTTTCCGTTGCCGTAACGGGAGTTCTGACCGCATTGGTTTGTGATTTCGGTGCAAAAGCAATTCTCGGAAAAACCTTCCATCTGCGTGATTTCAGCAATATATTCATCGGACTTGCAATTGCGGTTATGCTTCCTGCGGGAATACCGCTTTATGTTCCCGCCGCTGCCGCCGCATTTGCCGTGATTGCGGTGAAAATACCCTTCGGCGGCGCACTTCATTCGCCTTTTGTGCCTTCCGCCGCAGGCTTCGCATTTATAAGTATATGCTTCAAGGATTTGGTTTTTGACTATTCGGTTGCTTCCGAAACAAAGCTTCTCGGCGCAAAGTCGCTCGGAAGCATGCTTTTAAAAGGACAGTCGGTTTATGTCAGTGCCGCAAATATTTTTGATATTCTTGCGGGCAACGTTGCGGGTCCGATGGGTACGGGCTGCGGCATACTTATGCTTGCTTGCTGTGTATATCTTTTTGTCAGAAGAAAAACCGCTCTGCTTGCAACTCTCGGATTTGTAGCGGCGTGTACGGTTTTTGCGGTCGTTTCTCCGAGAATCAACGCTTCGGCACTCACGAGCGTTGTTCTTGAGCTTTCCGCAGGCTCGCTCATGTTTGCGGGTGTATTTCTTCTTACCGACCATGCAACTCTTCCGCAAAACGGCATCAACAGAGTGATTTACGGTGCGGTGTGCGGTGTTATCTGTATGGCAATGAGGGGTGCGGGTGTTTTTGAAGAACCCGTATGCTTCGCAATACTTCTTGCAAACGGCTTCAGACCTGTTCTCGATGTAGGCTTCAAGGCATTTTCTCTTGCTTTCCTTAAGAGGAAGGAGGCGGTGCGCAAATGAGTAACGGAAATATCGGTTTCAGGGATATGCTTGTAAAGGGCGCGCTGATTTTCAATCCTGTCCTCATTCAGCTTGTGGGACTTTGTCCCGTTGTTGCCGCTTCAACAACCCTGATAGGTTCTGCAGCGCTTTCCGTTTCGCTCTGCATTGTGCTTACGGTGACCTGTGTTATCGCAAGTGCGTGCTTTAAGAAAATCCCGAGATGGGTGCGTGTGCCTCTTTATCTGATTATCGGTCTTGTGCTTATCTGCCCTATTCTCTGGTATATCGAAACAAAAACACTTATCGATATAAGCCTCGGCATGAAAATCTATATTCCGCTTGTTGCGATTAATTCCGTAACAGCAGTTCACTGTGAGCAGTTTGCGGTCAAAAACAGCGTGAAGCTTGCGTTTTTTGATGCGGCATCGGTAAGCATCGGTGCATCTGCGGTTATGCTTGTTGTTGGTTCAATAAGAGAAATTTTCGGCACGGGCTATCTTGCGGGAGTGAAGCTTGACCTACCCGTTATATTCAAAGGAATGGCAATGCCTTTCGGATGTCTCATTCTTCTCGGATTTATGGCGGCGGGATTAAAGGCATTTCTCGGTTACAGATATGTCGGTGAGGAAGAGGAAACTTCGGAAGAGGTTTCCGTTCCCGAAAGCGAAGAAATCACCGAGGAAACAACCGAGGTTGAAATTTTTGACGAATTCTGGACAGAACAGCCCGTTCCCGAAGAAACGGTTCAGCCTCAGACAGAAGAAGATGCAAAAAACAGCGCATATGAGGATATTGAGGATTTCTTCAAGTCCATCGGCATAGACTATTATGAGGAAAAGGGGGATAAGCAATGAAAATAATCTCCGACCTGCTTATTACTGCCCTTTATACCGTTTTTGTGCAGAACCTTGTTCTCAGTTCGGGTCTCGGCATGAGTGAAGCAATCCGTGTTTCCACAAAGCCGGGCATGTTCGGTAAATTCGCCGTTATGATTTCGGGATTTTCCGTTGTGACAAGTGTCCTTTGCAGTCTTATTGACAAAATCCCCGTTATGTCGGATGTTACCTATGCGGTAAGAGCGGCTGTTTACGGCGGTATTCTTGCGGCGGTGTTTATCATTGTTGCCGCTGTTTCAAGATTTGTTTTCAAGGCATCGCCGAAGTTTCTCGGCACTCTCGGTATTGCGGCACTCAACACGCTTGTGCTTGCAGTACCTTATATCAACCATTCGGCGGCATATTCCTTTGCGGACAGCATAGGCTCGGGCATCGGCGCAGGCATAGCGTTTGTTCTTGCGGCGGCGCTTATCAGCATGGGCTCACGCATCCTTGAGGAAAATGAAAGCATACCTGAAATATTTAAAGGTACGCCGACAATGTTTCTTTATGTTGCGATGATTTCGCTTGCATTTGCAGGCTTCAGTGACATGAATCTTTTTGCATAAGAGGTTGCATATGATTAAAAAAGGTAAAATCGAAAAAACACTCAAGCCCTCCGAGAGAAAGAGCATAACGGATTTTTCCGCACGCTTCGGTACGGGCCCGAGTTATGAGGAAAGAGTGAGGGCAAAGAGAATTATCTCTGCCGTGCTTCTGACGGCGGTAATACTCGCCCTTGTCGGCACGGGTTATTTTGCAACGGATGTTCTGCTTAAAATAACCGAACTGCCGTATCAGCCGATAAATATTGTTTAAGGAAATGTCACATGAGTTTTATACCCTATAATTCACGATTAAGCTATCATAAAAGTCCGTTCGGTGCGGTTTGCGAGGGCGAAGAAATAACCTTCAGAATAGTTATGCCCAGAAGCTTTTGCTGCACGGGCGCAAGCCTTGTCATGACAAACGACAGCGGAGAAAGAAACGACTGTCCGATGTCGTGGGAGCGCATGGAGGGTGATAACGAAGAATGGTGGAGAGTTACCTTCACACCCCCAAAAAGCGGTCTTTACTGGTATAATTTTTCCGTTTCAAGATGCGACGGAGAAAGCGTCATTACCCGTTTTGACGGCGGAAAGGGCAGAATTTCTCCTGACGGCACAAGCTTTCAGTTAACCGTTTATTCAAAGGATTTTTCAACGCCCGATTGGATAAAAGGTTCGGTTATCTATCAGATTTTTCCCGACAGATTTGCTTCCTCGGGAACAAAAAAGAGGAATATTCCTGCAGAAAGAGTTTTGCGTGACGACTGGGGCGGCACTCCCATGTGGGAGCCCGACAGCGAGGGCAGAATAATAAAATACGATTTCTTCGGCGGCGACTTCAAGGGAATTGAACAGAAGCTTGACTATATAAAATCCCTCGGAGTGGGATGTATTTATCTCAATCCGATTTTTGAGGCTCATTCAAATCACCGTTACGATACGGCGAATTACGAAAAAACCGACCCGCTTCTCGGTACGGAAAAGCAGTTTACCACCCTTTGCAAGGCGGCGGAGAAAAAGGGAATAAAAATTATTCTTGACGGTGTTTTCAGCCACACAGGTTCGGACAGTATTTATTTTAACAAGGAAAAAAGATATGATTCCGTCGGTGCATACAACAGCGAAGAATCTGCGTATCACGGTTGGTACAAATTCAGAAATTTCCCCGATGACTACGAAAGCTGGTGGGGTGTTGACATTCTGCCCGAAATCGATGAAGAGAACGACGGATATATTGAATATATGGCAGGGGAAAGCGGTATTCTCCGTAAGTGGCTGAAAGCGGGTGCAAGCGGCTGGAGGCTTGATGTTGCGGATGAATTGCCCGATAAATTTCTCGATGCACTCCGCAATGCCGTAAAGTCCGAAAAAGAGGACGCATATATTCTCGGCGAGGTCTGGGAGGATGCTTCAAACAAGATAAGTTACGGCAAAAGGCGTCCTTATCTTCTCGGCGGTCAGCTTGATTCCGTTATGAATTATCCGTTTGCGGACAGTCTTATTGAGTTTGCAATCTCGGCAAACGCCGACGGCTTCAACGATAAAATTGCGGAAATCTGCGAAAATTATCCCAAGGCTGCCGTTGACTGCCTGATGAATCACATCGGAACTCACGATACATGCCGTGTTCTTAACCGTCTTGCAACCTTCGGTAATTACAGAAACGGCTGCAGCGGAAGATATTCGGGCGGTCTTAGCGATGAGCAGAGAGATATCGGAAAAAGACTTCTCCGTCTTGTTGCGGCGATGCAATTCACTATGCCCGGTGTACCGTGTATATATTACGGTGACGAGGCGGGTGCCGAAGGAGGCGAGGACCCCTTCAACAGAGGCTGCTATCCGTGGGGGAACGAGGACGGCGAGCTTATTGAATACTACAGAACACTCGGAAGAATAAGGGCGGAGCATCCCGTTTTCAAGGACGGCGATTTTGTTCCCGTTTCGTCAACTCTCGGCTGTATTGCCTATGAAAGACAGGGCAGAGGCGAGAGAATAATGACTGTGGCAAACCGCAACGGACATCCAATTGCCTATATTCTTCCCGATGAGGGCTACGAGGTTCTTTGCGGCGGCGAGATTAACGGCAGAGAGCTTTATCTTGACAGAGAAACTGCGGCAATAATTATTAAGGTGAATTGATTGATGAAGAAGAGAAAGAATATAAATTTCCGCACTGCAAGGGGCAGAATGAGTGAAGAAAGCAAGAAGTTTTTTATTGTTTTCTTCGCCTGCGTGTTTACGGTGCTTGCGATATCGACGCTTGCGATACTGAAAAAATACGATTTCGATGTCAAACGGGCGATAAGCGGCGAGGCGAAAACAGAGCCGACCACCGAGACGGTGTCGTCGGGTATTCCCGAGGTTGACGGCGAAAAAACCTATTTCTTCTGGTGTTCAAGCGAGGACAGAAAAGACCTGCATTTTGCATGGCTTGTCAATATTAAAATGCCTGAAAGAAAGGCGACTGTATGCACTCTTCCTCCCGAAACGCTTGTTAACTACAAGGGTTCGGTTTCGAGCATCGAAAACGTGCTTTCCAAAACAAGCAATGCGGATTTTGTGAGTGCGGTTGAAGAAACCTTCGGTTCGGAAATCGACGGATACATAAGCTCCGATTCAACCGATTTCAGAACGATGATAAACTATTTCGGCGGCGTTGAAATAACTGTTCCCGAGCAGGTTGAATACAGAAACGAGGGTCTGACCCTCATTCTTGTCAAGGGCAAGCAGAATCTTAAAGGGGATTCCCTTTTCAAATATCTCTGCTATCTCGATACCCTCGGTTCAAAGGGTAACGCTTCACAGGCACTTGTCATGGGCGATATTCTCAGGAGTGTTTTCAGACCTTTGAGAATAAACAAAACAGATTCGGCATTTGCAAAAATATCCAATACTCTTGACACCGATATAACAATTGTTGATTTTTCAACGGCTGAAAAAGCGATAAAAATTCTCTGTGAATACGGCTTTGAGGTTATTTCAACCGTTGATTCACCGAGCGATTTAGAGAAAAAATGATGAAAGGACTGCGGTATGAAAAAGCTGATTTCACTTTTATTCAAGGCTGTTTTATGCGTTGCTTTGCTTGTTATGGGTATTCATGCCGCAAATGTTGTTCTTGACTTCGCTGACCCGTGGAAAGACAAGACTCCCGAAAAGCTTACCGAGGTCGGAAGTCCGTATAAATTCTATTTTGACAATCTTAATGAAACAGAAAAGCATGCCTATAACGAGATTTTGTCAAACATATATTCAATGCCCGAAAAGATAAGAATACCCGATATCGACGGCGAACAGCTTGACCGTGTTTTCTCCGCGCTTCTTTCGGATAATCCTGATTTGTTTTTCGTCGGCAGACGGTGTACTCTGACGGCAAAGGGAATTTTTAATTTCTGCGCCGTGGAATATTACATTGACGGGGAAACCTATGCAGAGCAAAAGGCGAAGCTTGATAAAGTCTGCGATGAAGTGATCTCATCTCTTACTGACCCGAATGACGAATTCCGTACGGAGCTTGAAATTCATGATTTCATTGTGAAAAACTGCAAATACCGTCTCGAAGAGGGAGAATTTGTTTATTCCTCCGCTTACGGTGCGCTTGTCAACGGTGAGGCGGCGTGCGAGGGCTATTCAAAGGCGGCAAAGCTTCTTTTCGACAAGGTCGGATTTGAAAATGCGGTCATAAGCGGTATTTCAGATAACACCGAGGACCCCGAAGGCCCCCATATGTGGAATGTTGTGAAGATAAACGGAGATTACTATTATCTTGACTGCACATGGGATGACCCCGTGAGTAAAAGCGGCGAAGAAGTGGTTATGTATTCGTATTTTAATCTCAGCGATGAAATGATTGCGTCTACCCACCGTGATTTTTCGCTTAATTTTGACTGCAATGCAACGGCAGAAAATTACTATATAAAAACAGGCACATACTTTGAGAATTATGACAGAAGCGACGAAAAAAAGCTCAGCACGATTATTGCAAAGGAGCTTGAAAACGGCGGAAGAGTTGTTCAGCTCCGTTTCGCAAATAAGGCGGCTTATAAAGAAGCGATTTCCGAGCTTGTCGATTCGGGAAGACTTTATAATGTACTGAAAAATGCGAAAGAAAAAACAAAGGTGAAATTCTCAACGGATTCACTTTTCTACTATAAAGATTCGGGTCAGCTTTTGCTGACGTTTGTTATCGAAAAATGAAAGGCGGCATACAGAAATGGATAAAGCAAGAATAGAGGCGGCTGTAAGAGAAATTCTTATTGCAATCGGTGAGGACCCCGACAGAGAGGGTCTTGTTGAAACTCCGTCAAGAGTTGCCAGAATGTATGAGGAGATTTTTTCGGGTCTTGAGGATAATCCCGAAAGACATCTCAAGCTTTTCAACGAAACGGGCAACGAGGAAATGGTTATCGTTAGGGATATTCCTCTTTATTCGATGTGTGAGCATCATCTTATTCCCTTCATGGGAAAGGCGCATATAGCCTACCTTCCCTCGGACGGCAAGGTTATCGGTCTTTCAAAGCTCGCAAGAATAGTTGACTGCTTTGCAAAGAAGCCCCAGCTTCAGGAAAGACTGACAGCGCAGATTGCCGATTTCCTTGAAGAAAATCTCAATCCCCTCGGTGTTGCCGTTGTTATTGAGGCGGAGCATCTCTGCATGACAATGAGAGGCGCAAGGGCTTCGGGTGCACAGACACGCACCTCCGCGCTCAGAGGCACAATGAGAAGCAATGCAAAAACAAGAGCAGAGGCTATTTCGCTTCTGACGGGAGGAAGATAATGTTCAGGGCAGGAAAACACGAATTCCCTCTCGGCAAAAGAACCTATGTCATGGGAATACTTAATTATACACCCGATTCTTTTTCGGACGGCGGAATATATTTTACTCCCGAAAAGGCTCTTGAGCATGCAATTTTTATGCAGGAGAAGGGTGCTGATATAATAGATATCGGCGCAAATTCAACAAGACCCGATGCGAAAATTCTCTGTGCATCGGAAGAAAAGGAAAGACTTCTTCCTGTGCTTGAAGCGGTTTGCCCAAATGTTAAGGCGGCTGTTTCGGTTGATACGTTTTATCCTGCTTGTGCCGAGGCGGCGCTTAAAGCGGGTGCGGATATAATCAACGACGTGAGCGGTGTTTTCAATCCCGAAACGGCAAAGCTTGCGGCTGAATACGGTGCGGGATATGTTGTTATGCATAACCCTTGCGGTTCAGCGGCTGTTTCGGAATATCCCGACGGAGTTGTTGCGGATTTAAGAAAGTTTTTTGTTGATGCAATCGAGCTTGCGGCAAAGTTCGGATTGCCGAAAGAACAGCTTTGTCTTGACCCCGGCTTCGGTTTCGGAAAGACATATGAGGATAATCTTGAAATTCTCCGCAACCTGCAGTGGCTCAAATTCAAGGGAGTTGCGCTTCTTGCGGCGTGCTCCAGAAAAAGATTTATCGGTGCGGCAAGCGGTGAAGAAAATCCCGCTTTGCGTGATTCGGGAACGGTTGCGGCGCATACTGCGGCGATTATGGGCGGTGCGGATATAATCCGTGTTCACGATGTTTTTTCGGGCGTTCAGGGTGCGAGAGTTGCCGATGAAATATACAGGAAGGCTTGATTTATGGACAAGATAATCGTTAAAAATCTTAAGATTTTTCCATATCACGGGGTTAATCCTGAGGAAAAAGAGGACGGTCAGAATTTCGTTTTCGATATAGATGCTTATGTTGATATAAGTAAGCCATGTGTCAGCGATAATGTTGACGATACGGTAAGCTATGCCAAAATAATAAAAGAAACCGTGCGTATATTCACACATCAAAAAGATGATTTGCTCGAAAGGGCGGCGCAGAGAGTTGCCGACGGGCTTTTTGAAGCTTTCGGAAAAATAGAAAAGCTTCGTATTCTTCTCAAAAAACCCGAGGCACCCATCAAGGCGGATTTTGAATATGTCGCAGTTGAAATTTTCAGAGAAAGGGCTGAAGAAAAATGAGTGAAGCGGTAATTGCTCTCGGCTCAAACATGGGCAACAGAATAGAAAACCTCAATGCGGCGGTAAGAGCTATCGCAAAGCTGCCCGATGTCAGGATTATCAAAGCATCAAGCGTTTACGAAACCGAGCCCGTTGACTGCGAAGAGGATGATATGTATCTCAATGCGGCGATACTTGTGGATGCAAATATTTCTCCCTCCATGCTTCTGGGCGAATGTCTCGGAATTGAGGCGGCGATGGGCAGAGTGAGAACAAAAAAGAACTCTCCGAGAATAATCGACCTTGACCTCATTCTTTATGACGGAGTAAAAACCGAAAGCTTCGAGCTTACGCTTCCGCACCCGAGAGTGCTTGAAAGAGCGTTTGTCATGGCACCGCTTCTTGACCTTTATCCTTCGGGCAGAGCACCCGGAATGTTCTTTGCTCCGCATCTTCGCGATGTCGGTACGGACGGAATAAAAAAGGTTGAAAAAGAAATAATCATACCCATTTATTGAGGTGAAAACATGGCGGTATCCATATGCGAAAACTGCGCCCATTATGATTATAACGAGGACTATGAGTGCTACGAATGTCTTGTTAATCTTGATGAGGACGAGCTTTACAGATTTATGCAGGGCGGCGAATTTGAATGTCCCTACTATAATCCGTATGATGAATATAAAATCGTGAGAAAACAGAACTGACGCAAGGAGAGTTGTTAAAATGAGCAAGAAACCCCAAAATGCAAAAGCTCCGAAGAAGACTGAAGTGAAAAATGTGTCTGCACCCAAAAAATCTGCAAAGACAATAATTATTGCTGCTGCGGCGGTTATTGTCGTTGTGGCGGTGCTTGTGGGCATATTTGTTGTTAAACCCGCAATTGATAAAGGTAAAGAGCCGACAACCGTGCCATTGGTGACAAATGCACAGAACGAGGGCGATCAATATACTTATGCCGACTACAAAGGCACAAAGATGCCCGTTGAATTTGTTGAAATTCTCAATCAGGCAGAGCTTGACAGCAAAAAAGCCTGCGACGAATACGGCGTTGCACTGACGGTCGGCGACAGAAAGATTTCCCGAAGTGAATTTAGTATATACTATCTCGACCAGTACCGCCTTCAAATGCACGAAATAAATTATTCGATAGAGCAAAAGGGCTCCAACATGACAGGTTATGACCCCGAAAAGCTTCCCGATGATCAGAAAGCGGTCGGCGTTGACTATACTTTTGCCGAGGATTTCACGCGCAAGGCAATCAAACATATTCAGACAAACTATGCAAGCTTTGATCTTGCGATTAAAAACGGCACACAGCTTGACGAGGTAACAATAAGCAATACTGTTTCGGTTTATGAAAGAGTTCTTGACTATGCGAAATATTCGGATGACGACGGTATGACCACTGATGAATTTGTTCGGAGTGTTTACGGTGCAGGCACAACCTATGCCATGTTTGCAGCAAGAGAAATTGTTCAGGCTTATGCAAAATATCATGAAGAAACAATGGCTGAAAAGTATTATGAAGAAGTAAGTCTTGAAGAAGCGAAGGCAAGGCTTGATAAAAACGAGATAAAATACAAGGTTATAAAGTCAAGAGTTTATCCCATTGAAGGCGAATATGACCCCGAAGAAATCTCGCTTATCAATACCGAGGAAGAATTCCTTGAGTTTGCAACGAAGAATTATCCCACCGCCAACTATTCTGCCGATATTAAAACTCTCGGACACTATATATCATACGATACCGTCGGAAGAACCTTCGGATATGATGTTGCTGACTGGATGTACAGCGAGGACCGTGTTGCGGGAGAGGTCGGAATTGTTCAGGGCGAACTTTACGAATGTCTTGTTTATATCGAAACTCCCGCATTTTTCGACACAAGCTGTGATGTCATAACCTATGAATTCACCTATCCCGAAGGACAGACTGAAGAAGATTTCAAGGCTATGGCAAGCGAAGTTCAGGCGCTTTATGACAGCTGGACCGAAAAAGAGATGACCGAAGAAGAAATCAGACAGGCAATTCTTGAAACGGGCTACGGCTTTGAAAGAACTTACCGTACGGGCGACTTGTTCTTCATGGTTAACAACTGGATTCTTGATGAAAACCGCAAGAGCGGAGACATTTCAATGTTCAACGACGGTCAGACGGTTTATATAACCTATTATTGCCACAACAATCCTGACGATTTTGACTGGTACGATGCTGTCAGAACAGAAATCAGCGCAGAAAAATATGTGAATGAATATAATGCGTTTGTTGAAGAAAACTGTCAGACACAGCGAAATGAAAAGGTTATCGTTCAGGGACAGAAAGCGGCAAATGTAAGAATCACAGACAATATTAATGCGGCAAAGCAGGAAAGCTGACAAAAAGGCATACGCAGATTATTTCTGCGCATGCCTTTTTAATGATACTGTTGCTTCTTTTGAAAGACAGAGAAGCGCAAAAATATTCGGCACAGCCATAAGTCCGTTGAAGGTGTCGGAAATGCTCCACACGAAGTCAAGCTTCGTGATACAGCCCCAAAATGCCGCAATGACATATAAAACATTATATACTGTTGAGCTTTTTGCACCAAAGAGATATTCCGTACCCGTTTTGCCGTAATATGACCATGCAACGAGGGTGCAGAAAGCAAAAAGACAAATGCAGATGTCGAGGAAATATCCGCCCGCTTTTCCGAAAACGCTCTCAAACACGGCGGCGCAAAGCTCAACTCCGTCGAGGGATTTATCTTGCATCGCTCCGCTTGTGAGAATTGCGGCAGCGGTTATGCTGCACATCAGAACCGTGTCGATAAACACCTCGAGTATGCCCCATTTTCCTTGTTCGGCGGGATTATTGCAGTCAGCAGAGGAATGGATTATTGCGCAGGTGCCGAGACCCGCTTCGTTTGAAAAAACGCCCCGTGAAATGCCGTATCTCATCGCTTTTGCCATTCCGAAGCCCGACACCGCCTTAACCGAAAAAGCCTCTCTGAATATAAGCTTTATGCAGGGAATGAGGTTTTCGCGGTTGACAAATATTATTATGAAGCAGGCGAGAATGAACGCACCCGAAAGCAGAGGAATGAGTGCCTGAGACAGAGAAGTTATTCTCTTAAGACCTCCGGAAACGGCGAAAAAAAGAATGACACACAGAAAAATACCCGTTGCAAACGGAGAAATACCGAGCCCCGAAAGCCCCTGCGCCACGGAATTTGCCTGGGTCATGTTTCCCATTCCGAGCGATGCGCATATCAGAAAAGCAGCATAGACGCGGGCAAGGTTTTTCATGCCGATGCCCCGTTCGATATAAAACATCGGTCCGCCGACCCATTTTTTCAGAGAGTTTTTTATCCGATATTTTATTCCGAGAATGTTTTCGCAGCAGCAGGTCATCATTCCGAGGATTGCGGATACGCACATCCAGAAAACAGCCCCCGCACCGCCCGAGCATAATGCTGTTGCAACTCCGACAATGTTTCCCGTGCCGAGGCAGGCGGCAAGAGATGATGTCAGCGCTCCGATTTGCGAAATTCCCGATTTGTCTTTTTCTTTTGTTTTGTGACCGACAAGCGAACCGACGGTGGCCTTCATCCAGTCGCCGATTCCGAAAATCTGATAAAATCCCGTTTTTACGGATAAATAAAGCCCCGTTCCGAGGAAAACCGCAAGCATAGGCGGCCCCCAGATAACGGAGCTTATCGCAGAATTGATTTCAAAAAACATACCCGTCACCTCAATAAATTATATTGGGTGACGGGCTTTTTTATTATTCTTTGATACTGAGTTCAAGTCCGTAGGTGTTTGCAAAATCGATTACGTTCTGCAAGGAGCTCTTGACATGGAGCTTAACCTTCGGACAAGCATCAAATGCAAATTTGTCGATATTTGCGGTGTCGCCTCTGAAGGTTGCAACCTTAAGCATGTTGCAGTTGTAATATGCTCTTTCGCCGAGAGTTGTGAGAGTTGCGGGCATATCGGTCTGAACAAGGTTCTTACATTCGGAGAAAGCGTGCGCACCGATTTCTGTGATTGAAGAACGGTGCATGAAAGCTTTTTTGATTGAACTTCCGGCAAATGCTTTTTCTTCAACTTTGGTGAGGGCTTGGGGAAAGTTTACAATCGTGATTGTCTGCACTCCCGCAAAAGCTTCCGACCCGATAACGGTTACCTTTGCATCGTCGAATGAAGCAGGGATATCAAGAGTAACAACTTCTTCTGTGCCGGCATATTTTGTGATTTTTGCGGTACCGTCTTCAAGAATAACATAGGTATATTCACCGGATTCAACAGGCTTTGACTCCTTGGGAGACTTGTCGCATGAGCAGAAGAGTGTGAGTACTGCTGCAAAAACGAGAACGAGTGATAAAATCTTTTTCATAATAATAAATCCTTTCGGTTTTGTTTTATAATCCTGCAATTTCACAGTTTTCAAGATGTTCCGACCAGGTTTCGGCATAATAATAAACTCCGTCGCTGTCGGTTACGAAATAATAATAATTCGTTTTTTCGGGGAAAAGAGCCGCCTTGACTGCATCGATACCGCTGTTTGTAATCGGACCTGCGGGCAAACCGTTACATTTATAGGTGTTGTAAAGCTCAACAAGCGTTTCATAGCGGGCACCGTCAACATACGGCTTGACATAATCCCTCAGATAGAAGGTTGCAACATCGCATTGCAGACGGGGATATTTTTTGCTTTGCAGTCTGTTGTGAAGCACGGAGGATACCTTGACCATTTCCGACGGATTTCCTGCCTCCTCCTGAATTATTGAAGCAAGCGTCAGGATTTCGTCAAGGGTGAATCCCAAAGCATCACATTCCGCACGGATTTCATCGGTGAGCTTTGCCTGAGTGTTTTTGAGAAATCTTTTTATCACCGATGCGGGATTTTCGTTTTTGTAAAACTCGTAAGTATCGGGGAAAAGATATCCTTCAAGAAGAAAGGCGCGCTGTTCGGAGTTGGAAATCGCAAAGGGAAAGCCCTCGAGATTTTGCGGATTGTTTGCCTGCGTCATGAAATCTGCTGCAGAGCATACTCCGTTTTGCTCGAGAATAACCGCCATCTGACTGACGGAGGTTCCTTCGGGAAACATCACCGTGACTGTGTTTGATACGGTTGTTCCGGGAGCTTTTGAAGGCTTCGGTTTGCAACCGGATAAAATTAATGTCAGCGATGCGCAAATCAGCAAAACCGCAGCGCATCTTATAAATATATGCTTTGATCTGTTCATGTATAATATATTATCATAAGATATCCCGAAAATCAAGTGCACAAAAAGCCAAAAGCACCGATTTTCATCGGTGCCCTTGGCTTTATAGAAGGATGTATGTTTGCCGAAATATCCGCCGCAGACTGCGGAATGTCATACGGTTTCAATGTCGGCGGAAGTAGTCTTAATCTTCAGCTGCTGCAGCCTTGACAACATCATCGGGAACAGCCTCGCCGTGTTTTACGAAGAGGATGCAGAGAATTGAAAGAAGGAACATGATGGGGCTGTAGATGAAGAGTGAAAGGTATGTGCCCGAAAGCATACGGACAACACCGTAGATGATGGGAGATGCAATCTGTGCGGAGAAGGTTGCTGTGTAGTAATAACCCGTGAAAGTACCAACCTTATCAATACCGCCGATTTCAAGAACGAGAGGAAGGGTGTTAACTGTGATAAGCATATTTGCAAAGCCGCCGAGAACGAGAGCAACCCAGATAAGAGCGAAGCTCTGTGTGGCAACATAAAGAGCAAATACTACCATGAATACAACAAGACCGAGAAGAATTGTCTTCTTTCTGCCGATTTTCTTGCCGAGATAACCTGCAGGGATAGCGGCTATTGCCGAACATACGGCAAAGAGAGTTGTCATGATGGTAGCTTCCGAAGTTGTTTTTCCGAGAACCTCGGCAGCGAAAAGTGCGAAGAAGGTTGTGATTGCGTTTGTGCCGCAGAAGAGGAAGAAGAGACCACCGAGCATGAAAACAAGGCTTCTTCTTTCGCCCTTTGAAAGCTTCTGTGCCTTCTGAGCAGCCTTTGCGGCTTTCTTTGCTTCTTTTTCTGCCTTGAGTCTTGCAGCTTCGTCAACAGCCCTGTTGTGTTCTGCAACAGCTTCAAGCTTGCTTGAGGGTTCTTTAACGAAGAAAAGAACAACAAGCATGCCGATTACCATAACGATTGCACCGAGAAGGAAAACATAGGGGAAAGCAATCTGTTCATTTTCTGTTGTAATTTTTACACCGGTGAAGCCTGTGTAAATAAGACCTACGATTGTACCTGCAAACATACCGAGGGCTGAACCGATACCGCCCATAAGGTTGATAATTGCGTTACCTTCGCTGCGCAGCGAGGGAGGAGTGAGTGCAGGCATGAGTGCAACGCAGGGAGCTCTCCAGAGTGACATTGAGAAAACAAAAAGGATGATGAAGAGCATTGTGAGGGGAAGCGAATTCGAAAGTGCAACCCAGGGAATAATTGCAAAAAGGAAAGCGGAAACGGGTGCGCCGAAAACAATAAAGGGACGGCGCTTGCCGAGTCTTGAATGACAACGGTCGGAAAGCTTACCGAAGGTCGGCTGGAAAATAACGCCGAAAATATTATCGAATGTCATTATGATACCGATGAAGAGCGGAACAAGAGTTATGCCGCCTGCTTCGGTAACAACGTTTTCGCCCTGAGATTCCGCAAACTTTGCGAGAACGGGGAACATCTCGTTGAGCTTTGTGCTCCATGCCGTAACCATGGCGGAAGCATTGAGAAGTCTTTCGAGAATTTTGGTGATGTAGGGGTCATAGATAGCCCATGCAATCGAGGCAGCCATGAAGCCGAAGCCCGTGAGAATGGTTCTGGGGCGATGAAGCTTACCGTTTTCCCTTGCACAGAAAAAAGTGTTGTTCATAATTCAATCTCCTTTAGATAGACAAAATCCGAAAGCCTGAGCTTACGAATTCATAAATTTATTATATCACTTCTCAATCCTTTTTGAAAGACAACATTTTACACTAAAAATCACCTGTGTTTTTGTTTGAGTTGACGAAAATATTTTTTCACATAATTTTATTTTTAATAAAACATTATTGACAATATCGCACAAATAGAATAAAATAATCAAGATAAATATTTCGGGGCGAAACATAAGCCGTGAAATCATATCGGGGTGTAGCGCAGCTGGTAGCGCGCCTGCTTTGGGAGCAGGATGTCGCACGTTCGAACCGTGTCACTCCGACCAAAAGATGATAATCCGAACCCTCTCTTCAAAGTAGGAGATGCGTTCGGATTTTTCATTTCTTACAGTATTTTAGAATGAGAAAACGGGGATGAAAATTCATCCCCGCCGAATTAAGATTTATATTAATCTGTACTTCGTTCTCTTTCGGCTTTCCACTTTTCAAAAGCTTCTTTGCCTTCTTCGCTTTCGTAGAATGCCCTGATTTCCGGAAGTAAAGCTCTTGCTAAAGATTCCATAACATCCTTGGGTATTCCTGTGCCGAAATCATTTTCTTTTTTGGACTTTGCCATGCTAACCGGTTGTTTTTCTCCTTTCTGAGTTTTGTCAGATAGGAGGTTCCTTATGAAAGATCATTTACTCATCTATATTTTAATCCTATTTCAAATTTTTGTCAAACTTTTTTCACCGTTGCAAATCGACTGATTTTTTACAACTTGATATTCAGCTTTTGGAACAATAGAACCGCAAAATTGAGGTTACAGGTCAAACTATACGCACTCCTCAATTGCCACATTCTGAAACCGTTGATATATAACGGTTTCAGAAGCTCTATTTGGTAAATTTTTAACTGTAACGAAAATGTTTTGGGTTACTTGATTTTTGCAACTCAAAAAATTCATCATGTGGAAAAAGTAAACGCAAAATCGGGGTAACAGGTCAAACTATACGTACCCCTTGATTACCGCACTTTCAATCCCTTATGTATCAACGGTTTCAGGCTCTACTTTTCCTACTTTTTTCAAACAAATAAAAGGAGTTTTTTATTTATGATTAATAACATTATTTCTTGTGAATTTAATATCGATACCGCCTGCGTTGAAGTCAAACTCACCGACGGTTCTATGGTGTCAATCGACTGCGATGCAGTTGAAAACGAATATGCAAACAATATGTATGAAACATCAGAACTTGACTATCTCATCTACAACGAACCGATGAGTTATGTCAGATTACTGCTCAGCGGTAAAATGGAAGAATATTTGCGAAATAATACAGATTACACACCATTATCAGATATGAGATAAAATTTAGCAGGCAACACCACAAAGGATGTTGTCTGCTGTTTTTATGTGTTCTCATTCTTTTTGCTTATTTTGGCAAGAATTCGTAATACAACAAACCCAAGAGCAAATACAACGGCAAAGAAAATCAAAGAGAAAACTAATGTGATTTTATAATTACCTGTTTTTGAAAAGATTAACGATGCACTTGCAATCGTAAAAATAGCAGCACTTACTCCGCTTGTTATTATATCTCTGAACGGTGTTGCTTTTTGATTTGCAGCAATGATCCATAAGCCGTTTTTTACGGACAAAAATATCAAAGAGATTCCACTAATCATCGTAGCTATTATTTCGCCGATAACATATTTAAGATTTCCGTACATAATCAGTTGTGCGATAAGAGTTAATGCAAGTAAAATAAATGTTATCAGCAAAACTTTATTGCAAATATTTGCAAACTTCTTTTGTTTGGTTTCGTTATAATCCGAGATTTTGTTTAACAGTTCTTTATCCTCATTATCGGATGTTTTTTCTTTTCGTTTTCCGTCAAGCAATTCTCCGACATCAACTTTATAGAATTCCGCAAGTTGGAGTAACAGACTTAAATCGGGCATATTTGAAGCTGTTTCCCATCTTGACACAGTTCGGCCGGCGACTCCCATTATTTCTGCAAGTTGCTCTTGTGTAATTCCTTTTTCTTTTCGCAGCTCTTTTAAAAAGTTGCCTATTAACTTCATATCCATAAAAGCACTCTCCCTTCAATCAGAGTTTAGCCCCGATTAAAACAAAAGTACACGACATAAAATGAGAATTCAGGGTTATCGATATTATTTAATTATTTTTTCTCA
>JAZSDF010000094.1:0-17872 GCA_045531035.1 Acutalibacteraceae bacterium
GAGGAAATGGGTCTTTTAATCGGACTTGCGGTGCTTCTGAGCTTTGCGGCAATTGCGTTTTTTGCAATCCGCTCGGCAAAAACCGCCGCCTCAACCTTCTATGCAATCGCCGCAGTATCGGCAGCAGGTATGCTTCTTTTCCAGCTTTCGCTCAATGTTTTCGGAATAACGGATTTACTGCCTCTGACGGGCGTAACTCTGCCTTTTGTCAGCCGAGGCGGTTCAAGTATGATATGCTCGTGGGGACTTCTCGCCTATATCAGAGCGGCGGGTGCACCCTTTGAGCCTCCCAAACCTGATGTTGCGGTTAAGAAACCCGTGAAAAAAGCAACTCCGAAAGGAGGTGCGGCATGAGAATTACAGCTAAAAGAGCGGCGATAGTCTATGCTCTCATTGCCGCATTTCTTGCAGGTGTCTGCATTTTTGTTGTAAGCCTTGCATTGAACGGCTCGGAGTGGGCATCCAACAAGGCAAACCGCCATATTTACAAAGGTGGAACGATAGTCAATGCGGGTGCAATTTATGATAAAAACGGCGTTGTGCTTGCAAAGAGTTCGGATAACGAAAGAATTTTTTCTTCCGACTCAGCCGTGCGCAAATCCGTGCTTCATGTTGTCGGCGATACCGCAGGAGTAATCTCTACGGGAACCCATTATCTCTACCGTGACGTGCTTTCGGGCTACAGCAGAATAGAGGGGATATATAACCTCAAGCAAAGCGGAGAGGGTACGGATATAATCCTAAATATCGACAGCGAAGCGAACAAAATCGCATACAAGGCGCTTGGTGATTATAACGGTGCCGTTGCGGTCTATAACTACAGAACGGGGCAGCTTCTCTGCAGCGTTTCGAAGCCGACCTACGACATAAACGACAAGCCCGAGGACCTTCTGACAAACGAAATTTATTCGGGTGTTTTTCTTGACAAGGTTGTTTCGGGAATATACACCCCGGGTTCGATTATAAAAATCGTGACGGCGGGCTGTGCGATAGAAAACATTCCCGATTTATACACACGCACCTTTGAATGTGACGGAGAATACGAAACAGATGACGGCAAGGTTATCTGCAACGGCGAGCACGGAAAACAGGATTTCCAAAAGGCAATGAACAATTCGTGTAACTGTGCTTTTGCCGAAATTTCAATCGAACTCGGTGCGGCAAAGCTCAAGGCTTATGCCGAAACTCTCGGTTTCAATACTCAGCTTTACGCAAAGGAAATCAGACTCACAAAGAGCAGATTCAACCCCTCCGCAACGAGCAAATCGGAGCTCGGCTGGGCGGGTATCGGACAGTCAACAACCTATGTCAATCCCGCACATTTTCTTGCAATCATGGGTGCAATCGCAAACGGCGGAACGGGCTATGCGCCCGACAGAATACGCTCAACGGGTACGGTTTCGCAGATTATGGGCAGACTTCCGCAGGAATGTGTTAAAATCAACCCCGAAACCGCCGCGAAGCTCAGAGAACTTCTCCGCTCAAACGTTGAGGATAAATACGGCGATTGGAAGTTTGAAAATCTGCAGATGTGCGGAAAAACGGGCACGGCGCAGATAGACGGTGCAAAGAGCCATTCGTGGTTTGTCGGCTATTCACAGAGAGAGGATCTGCCTCTTGCGATAGTCTGCGTTGCGGAGCATGCGGGTCAGGGCTCGGGCGTCGCATCAACCGTTTCGAATAAGGTTATGCAGTATTTTTTAAATGACTAAAAATTATCCTTTCGGCATATCATATAATGATATTTGCTGAAAGGATTTTCTTATGCTTAAAACGAACGAACTTTATGATTTATCACATACTCTGGCAGATGAATATCTTGCAAAATACGACTATCCGTGGCAGGCGCTTTCGGGGATAAAGGGGCTCATAATTTCACTCGGCAAAACCCTTGACATGAGTGAATATGTGCTTCGGGGAGAGAATATTTTTATTCACAAAACCGCTGTTGTTTCACCTACCGCGTTCATCGCTTCGCCGTGCATTATCGGTAAAAATTCCGAAATCCGCCACTGTGCATTTATAAGAGGCTCGGCTCTCATCGGCGAAAACTGCGTTGTCGGCAATTCAACGGAGCTTAAAAACGTCATTCTTTTCGACAATGTTCAGGTGCCTCATTATAACTATGTCGGCGACAGTATTCTCGGTTACAAATCCCATCTCGGTGCGGGTGCTATAACCTCGAATGTCAAGAGCGACAAAACGCTTGTTTCCGTTAAAAACGGCTCAGAAAAAATCGAAACAAGACTTAAAAAATTCGGTGCTGTCATCGGCGACGGCGTTGAAATCGGTTGCGGAAGCGTTCTCAATCCCGGAACGGTCATAGGCAGAAATACAAACATCTATCCGCTTTCGTCTGTCAGGGGAGTTGTTCCCGAAAACAGTATTTATAAAATGGGCGGAGTTATTGTAAACAAGGAGTGATTTTATGGGCAGATATTTCGGAACTGACGGCTTCAGAGGCGAGGCAAATGTCAGTTTAACGGCTGACCACGCTTACAAGGTCGGCAGGTTCCTCGGCAGATTTTACGGCGAAAACGCAAAAATAGTTATCGGCAAGGACACAAGAAGGTCGAGCTATATGTTTGAATATGCCCTTGTCGCGGGTCTTACCGCTTCGGGTGCCCATGCGTATATGCTCCATGTCACGACAACCCCGTCGGTGGCTTACATTACAAAGATTGACGGCTTTGACTGCGGTATCATGATATCCGCAAGCCATAACCCTTTCTGCGACAACGGAATTAAAATCATCGGCGGAAAAGGTGAGAAGCTCGACGGCAAGGTGCTTGATATGATTGAGGATTACATCGACGGAAACGTTCCCGAGCTGCCGTTTGCAAAGGGCGATAAAATCGGCAGAACAGTTGACTACGTTTCGGGCAGAAACAGATATATCGGCTATCTCATTTCACTCGGGATTTATTCCTTCAGAGGCAAGAAAATCGGTCTTGACTGTGCCAACGGAAGCGCATGGAACATCGCAAAGTCGGTTTTTGACGCACTCGGCGCACAGACCTTTGTTATCAATGCCGAGCCCGACGGTCTGAATATCAATAAAAACGCAGGCTCAACCCATATCGAAGGCTTGCAGAAGCTCGTTGTTGAAAAGGGTCTTGATGCGGGCTTTGCCTATGACGGCGATGCGGACAGATGTCTTTGCGTTGACGAAAACGGAAATGTCCTCACGGGCGACCATATTCTCTATATCTGCGGAAAATATCTCAAAGAAAAGGGCGAGCTTCTCAATAATACCGTTGTCACAACCGTGATGTCAAATTTCGGGCTGTACAAGGCGTTTGACGAACTCGGAATCGACTATGCAAAAACGGCCGTCGGTGACAAATATGTATATGATTATATGATGAAAAACAACAACCGTCTCGGCGGTGAGGAGTCGGGACACATCATTTTTTCAAAGTATGCAACCACGGGCGACGGAATACTGACCTCGCTCAAAATCATGGAAGTCATGATGGCAAAGAAGATGCCCCTGAGCAAGCTTGCGGAGGAATTTGAAATGTATCCGCAGGTGCTTAAAAATGTGAGGGTGAAGGATAAACCCGCAACCCGAAACGATCCCGATGTGTGCAAAGCCGTTGAAAATGCAGAAAAAAGACTCGGCGCCTCGGGACGTATTCTTGTCCGTGAGTCGGGCACCGAGCCTGTTATAAGAGTTATGGCGGAGGCGGAAACAGAAGAATTATGCCGTGAATGTGTTGACAGCGTTGTTGATGTCATTGTTCAAAAAAGATTATCTTGTTAAACCTCCTGCGCAACAACTGTTATGACGGTCATGTCGTCGTAATTTTCACCGCATTTCAGCTTTGCGCTGTCCACAAGATTTTCGGAAAATGCACTTGCGTCGGGGCCTCCCGAAAAGCTCTTGATTTCCTCTTTTATCCAGATGTTTCCGCAGCCGAGAACGCCGTCGCTGACCATGACGAGGGTATCACCCGCACGAAGCCGAAGGGCATATCTGCTGAACTTCACCTTGCTTAAAATTCCAAGCGGAGTTGAAGGAATTTCAACGCTTTTCACCCTTCCCGAAACGGTGTAGAACGACGGTGCCGCACCCGCTTTCAGAAGAGTTGCGTCGCCCGTGAATAGGTCGATTTCAGCAACGTCGAGAGTGGAGAGAGATTCATCGTCGGATTTGACCGAGAGAGCGGAATTTGTGATGCTCAGTGCGGTATCCGTGCTGATTCCCGCCCTGATAAGACGGGAGAAAAGCTCAACCGTCATTGCGGAGTCTATTGCCGCCCTTCCGCCCGTGCCCATGCCGTCGCTGAGAATGATATATGCCTTTGAATCGGTCTGGAAGCACTCGAAATAATCGCCGCAGAGCTTCTTTCCGCCGCAGCTTGAAAATGCAGAACCGAGGCGGATTTTATAGATTTCCTTGCGAAGAAAAACAAGCTCTTTGCCGTTCTTGTGTTCGCTTATTTTCGGGGGAAGAAGCTCTGCTTCAAGCTCTCTCGAAAGCTCCGCCGTGAGCCTTGAAAGGCTTGTTGAAACGGGGATTTCTTTAACGATGCAGGTAAGCTTTACCGCGCCCGACGGGGGCGAAACACAGCTTACCGAAACAACCTCAAAGCCGTTGTCGGATAACACCGATGCGGCTGTTTTTTCTTTTCCGAAAAGAATCCTTGCACCCTGTCCGATTTCGGTTGAAAGCTCTTCGAGAAGCTTTGAAATCCAGTCGAACTGACCGCAGGCAAGCTCTCTGTTTCTTGCGGAATTTGCCTGAACGGCGTTTAGTGCCTTCGTGCCCGAATATGCCTTGTTGAAGCTCTCCGCAATCCTCATAACGCTCGGACATTTTGCATTGAAATTTACGGAAAAATCAACGGGAGTAACTGTTGCGCCGTCCGATAGTTTTTTGAGAATTTCCGAAAATTCTCCCTCTTCGGGGCAGAATGTATTTTTCAGAGGGCAAGCCGCACAGACCCTTTCTCTTACTCTCATGCACACGAGCTCGTCGTTTGCGGGAGCGAGGCTGTCTATCCCCTCGGAAACCTTTGCCACGCACTCCGAAACCGAGCCGATTGCCCGTGATGCCTCAAGAAGTCTGCTGCCCGCCGCACCGAATTCCGAGCTTATTCTTCTTGCTCCGGGCGAGAGAATGTTACCTCTTATTTTTGCGAGCTTTGATGATGGAATAACCGCAAATACAACCGCCGCCGATGCCGCTTCGGCAAAAACGGCAATTCCTTCGTTTGTGCCGTCAAGGAGTGCCGTAATTCCCGCCGTCAGAGAGAAAACGAGAGCACAGACTATTTGTCCGAATCTTGAAAAAATTCCCGAAAGAAGTCCGCAGATTCCGTAGCAGAGGCTTAATGCAACGCCTGTACCTGAAACGGCTATGCAGCCGCCTATCGCAATTCCCGCAACGCTTCCTCCCGAACGGCTGAAAAGATATGCTGCGGTGAGTATGACGAAACAGCCGAAAAATCTTGCGGGTCGGAATCCGAGAAGATTGATTTCCGATGAACCGAGAAGAATTGTGCAAAGACTTGCGACTATGCAGACAAGACTGCGGCTGTCGAGCATATAGGGACTTCGTTTTTTCTTTATGCAGTTCACCGTTCCTGAATAAAATGTCACCGATGCGGCGCACAGAAGCCCCGAACAGACGGTGAGAACAAGCTCGTTTGCCGACGGATTTTCCGAAAACATGACCGCCGTACCGCACACGGCATACAGAAGAAAAACGCTGACGGTCAGCACCGTGCGGCGGTTTTTGTATATTCCCAATTTATCGAGTGCAAAAATGACGGCGCATATTCCCGCCTGAGGAATAACGGCATTGAGAATCTCCTTGCCGTCAAGACGGAAAATTGCACCCAGAATTCCGCCGAGCGAAGCAAAAATAAGCTCAAAACCCGTGCAGGCGGCGGCAAGTCCGATGTTAAACGGAACATTCAGCGAAAAAAGTCCTGCACCCGACAGAATAAATCCGCTCAGGAAATATCCCGTCGCCGTAAGGATTTTCACCCCCTTTTCCCACAGCCTGTCCGCCGTGTCGTGCTCATAATAAACCTTTGTTCTTTCCATGATAAACTTCCTTTGTTTTTGATTTCATTTCATTATTACACGGCGATTATGGCAAAAACTGTCATTTTGTGAACGGAAGAATATATAATAAAAAAATTTTTTTGTAAAATTAAGAATAATACTGTTCAAACAAACATTTTTATGATATAATAAATCGATTATAGTTGAAAATAGGGGGAGTCTGCTCCATGGAAATACAGAATGAGCGTCAGGGACTCATAATCGGACGCAACGCCGTTGCCGAGGCACTCAAAAGCGGCAGGGCAATCGACTGCCTTATGGTTGCAAAAGGCGAAAGAGGCGGTTCCGTCGGAAAAATCATCGGACAGTGCCGTGACAGAGGCATTGTTGTTAAGGAAACCGACAAAAGAAAGCTCGATAAAATCTGCGAGGGCGAAAACCATCAGGGTGTTGCCGCATGGGCTGCGGTGCATGAGTATTCGTCAATCGACGATATTCTTGAAAATGCAAAGTCAAAGGGTGAAGAACCTTTTGTTATCATTTGCGACGAAATCGAAGACCCCCATAATCTCGGTGCGATAATCAGAACCGCCGATGCCTGCGGTGCTCACGGAATAATCATTCCCAAGAGAAGAGGCGTTGCGCTGACCTATGCGGTGGGCAAGGTTTCTGCGGGTGCGGTGGAATATGTTCCCGTTGCAAGGGTTTCAAATCTCCCCTCTGCAATCGACGAGCTCAAGGAAAAAGGCTTCTGGATTTACGGTGCGGACATGGACGGCACAAGCTGGGATAATCAGGATTATTCGGGCAAGGTTGCGCTTGTTGTAGGTTCGGAAGGCAAGGGAATGGGCAGACTTGTGAAGGATAAATGCGACTTTATTGTTTCCCTTCCCATGAAAGGAAAAATCAACTCTCTCAACGCCTCCGTGGCGGCGGGAATTTTAATGTACGAAATTGCAAAACACAGGTAGGTGAATGAATTGAGCGATTATCTTAACAACAAGTCGGGCGACAGCGAGCTTGACGCGATTCTTGCCGAGGTCAGAAAATCAAAGACAGGGCAAGCGGTTTCTTCAGCCGACGAGCCGTCAAAGACCTGGTCGCTTGATGATATCGACAAGCTTATCGCACAGTCAAACGGAGAGGAATATGTTCCGAAACCGAAAAAAGAACTCACTCCCGCCGAGGATTTTGAAAGAATACTCAGCCGTGAGTTCGATACGGGAATGTTCACCCTCAAGCCCCTGACTCAGGAAAAGCCCGAGAAAGAGGAAATGCAGGATATTTCTTCGATGTCAACGGATTTTGAAGTTGACGGTCAGGAGAAATTCTACGAAAAGGAAGAAATCATTGACGATTTTGACAGCGAGCTTTTCGAGCTTGAAACCGTAATCGTTCCCGAAGATATTCCCGCACCTCCCCCGCCGATGTTTGCATGGCAGGAAACGGAGAAGACAGAGGAAAAAACGGTTGACGAAACTCCCGAGGAAATAAAAGGCTTTTTCGGTGAAGAAAAGGAAGAGCATATCACCGAGGACGACTATAAAACCAGATTTTTCTCAAAGCTTCAGCTTGAACATACGGCGGAAATAGAACTTCCCGAGGACGGTCCCGTTGACAGGTCGGGAATAGTTATCGAAAAGACGGGCGGAGAGGCGGAAAACGGCCTTGAAGCCATGCCGAAGGTTTATGCCGCAGAGGATATGAAAAATGCGGTTGACGAAAAAACAAGAGTCATGGACAAGGTCGGTGCGTCAGAAAAGAAAGAGGATTACAGCGACGACGTTGAGGGTCAGATAGTCCTTACGGGCTTTGACGATGATGATGAATCCCCCGACTACGATAAGGAAACGGATGTCGAGGAAAACCTCTGGGAAAAGCGCAAGCAGAAGGCGAAGAATTTCAAGCTTGTCAATGCGATTGACCTTGACACAGATTTCGAAGGCGATTTCGAGGCTTCTCCCGAAGAGCGTGCAAAGGAAGAAAAGGCACGCAGAAAAAAGGAAAAGCGTCTTGAACTCGAAAAGGAAGAAGCAAAGCCCGTTGCAAACGAGTATTCTTCACTTACCGAGCGTGCCGCAGTACATACAATGCTGAGCGAAAACAGCCATAAGGCGGGTATGTCCATGCTTTTTGTGGGAATAGTTGAGCTTGTTGCGGTTATACTTAACATTATCCCCTTCCTTGCGGAAAAGCTTTCAATTGAAACCGAGCTTTTTTCCAAGGGCTCAACGGGTCTGAATGTTATAAACGCCGTGCTTCTGATAGCTGCTGCGGCGATAGACAATGTTAAATTCGTTGACGGAATCACGGGAATTTTCAAGCGAAGAATAACCGGCGATACCGCAGTCAGCCTTGCGGTTGCAATTGCTCTGCTACAATGCACTCTTGCGGCGGTTGTCGGCGGCGACGAAATGTCAACAACCGTATTCACCGTTGCGGCAATCTTCGCCGTTCTTATCGGAAAAATTGCCGATAAATCCGATGCAGAGAGAATTCTCGGCAACTTCGAGGTATGTGCCTATAAATATGAGCATAATATGTATGCGGTGCATCCGATTGAAAATGAGTCTGAAATTTTTGAACTCGGCAGAGGTCTTATGATGGGCAATGCAGAGCTTCTGTATTCGTCGAAGCTTTCATTCCCCTCCGATTTTGTCAAAAATTCAAATGCGGATTCAGGCGAAAAGAAAATCGTAAAAATACTTATTCCCGTCGCCTTTGCGGCATCGGCAATCGTTGCAATTGTTGCAGGCATAACAACAAAGAGCGTTATGACGGCGTTCTCCGCCTTTACGGGCACATTCTGTGTTTCGGCACCCGTATTTTCATCGTTTATTCCTTCATTCATAATGAGAATCACCAATAAATCCCTTAACTCCGAGGGAACAATGATTGTCAGTCTTGATGCGGCGGAAAAAACAGCCTGTGCAAATGCGGTTGTTATGGATTCGGCAGATATTTTTGACCGTTCGGGATGCACCATGCACGGCATGAAGGATTTCAAGAATATCCGTATCGACGATGTTCTTCTTTATGCGGCGGCAATGGTTATCAAATCGGGCGGACCTCTTCGCGAAAGCTTTGAGCAGGTTGTTGACGGCAGACAGGATTTGCTTCCTCCCGTCAAGGAGCTTGTTTATGAGGATAAGCTCGGTATTTCCGCAAGAATTCACGGTCAGAAGGTGCTTCTCGGCAACAGAAATATGCTTGTTCACCATAATATCGAGGTTCCCGAAAAGACACTTGAGGAAAGATATTCTCACAGCGGCAGAAAGGTAATCTATCTTGCCGTGGCGGAAAAAATCGCCGCCCTTTTCGTTGTCAGCTATGCGGTTGACAAAAATCTCACGGGTTATTTCAAGGCACTCGAAAGCAACGGTATTCAGGTTCTTGTGCGCACAAACGACGTTAATGTTACCGAGGAGCTTATTTCCAAGAGCTTCGGTATGCCTCAGGAGAATTTCAGGATTCTCTCTTCCGTTGCGGGCAGACTTTTCAAGAGAAGAAGAGAAGCCGTATGCGACAGACTTCCCTCGGCTATCGTTCACGACGGCACGGCTTATTCCATGCTTAAATCCGTCGCAGCATCCTGCGGTATCGGTTCGGAAATGAAGCTTGGCGCGATTATACAGATTATACTCAGCGTTCTCGGTTTCGCCCTCTGCACGGTGCTTTACTGCATATCGGCAGGTGCACTTCTCAACGGAATAACCGCCGCATTGTTCATCGGAGCGGGTCTTGCAGTATCGGCAGGAGCAATGCTTCTCGGCAAAATAAAATAATTTTGCAAAAAACACTTGACAAACCGTCATTTATGTATTAAAATGACTTGCACAATAAAGCAGAGCAGGTTTGCTCTCACCTTCCGGGGAAGTCCCGCGTCGGTCAATAGCTTCTTTTTAATCGGGCAATCTGCCCGTGAAAAGCATTGATTTCATGCGAGGTCGGGAATTTCCTGCCCTCGCTTTTTTATTTAATTTTCAGGAGGTGCTTCAACATCAGCAAGCAAGAGCAGCAAATCAATGAGGAAATCCGTGACAAAGAAATAAGAGTTATTTCCGATGACGGCGAGCAGCTCGGCATCATGTCCGCAGCGGAGGCTCTCAAAATTGCCGAAAGCAGAAATCTTGACCTTGTTAAGATTGCTCCCATGGCAAAGCCCCCCGTATGCAAGGTTATGGACTACGGTAAGTTCCGATTTGAAAAGGCAAAGAAAGAGAAAGAAGCAAAGAAGAATCAGAAAACCATCGAGATTAAAGAAATCAGACTTTCTCTCAATATCGACACACACGATTTCGACACAAAGATTAACCATGCAAAGAAATTCATTTCGCAGGGTAACAAAGTTAAGGTTTCAATCCGTTTCAGAGGCCGTGAGATGGCTCACCCCGAGCTTGGTCAGGTTATCATGAACCGTTGTGCTGAAGCCTGTGCCGATTGTGCTTCGGTAGAAAAGCCCGCAAAGCTTGAGGGCAGACAGATGCTGATGTTCCTGGCTCCGAAAAGCAGTAAATAAAAAAGCACGAATTATAATGTAAATTATTAAGGAGGAAACAACCATGCCTAAGATTAAGACTCACAGCGGCGCAAAGAAGCGCTTCAAACTCTCAAAGAACGGCAAGCCTATGCGTGCCCATGCTTACAAGTCCCACATTCTCAACAAGAAGAACACAAAGCGCAAGAGAAATCTTCGCAAGACCACTGTTGCTGACGTTACAAACTGCAAGCAGATCAAGCGTCTTGTTCCTTATAAATAATTCGGAACTTTGTAAAACAACTTAAAGATTAACGGAGGATATAAAAAATGGCTCGTATTAAAGGCGCTATAATGACTCGTAAGAGAAGAAATAAAGTACTCAAGATGGCTAAGGGCTACTACGGCTCAAAGAGCACTCTTTTCAAGACTGCAAAGCAGGCAGTTATGAAGAGCGGTAACTACGCTTACATCGGCAGAAAGCAGAAGAAGCGTGATTTCCGCCGTCTTTGGATCACAAGAATTTCAGCTGCTTGCCAGGCAAACGGCATGAACTATTCAACATTCATCAACGGTCTCAAGAAGGCTGACATCAGCCTCAACCGCAAGATGCTTGCTGAAATCGCTGTTGCTGATCCCGCAGCATTCACTGCTCTTACCGAAAAGGCAAAGGCAGCTCTTAACTAATCATAGCAATCAATATCAGAGATGTGGCATATGTTACATCTCTGATTGTTTGTTTTTAAACAATGATTTGCCTTACGGCATGAATTGACTTCGTCGTGAATTGCAATTGAAATTGCATGATTTGCACTTGCGTGCATTGAGGGGCAGCGCCGCAATTTTTTGTTTGCAGGGGCGGAATATTATCCGACCGAATATAATAATCGGTTATAGGCGTAGCCTATCCTTAAATGTTGCTTGCAACAATTCATGCTCTGAAAGAGCAATTCATTTTATCATGTGCGTAAGCACAATTCATTCAAAAAGCATATAAAAGGTATCAAATATATGGTGATGGAAAAAATAACCGCACGCACAAATGAAAAAATAAAGCACGCAGTCCGTCTTGGAGAAAGCGCTTCACTCCGCAAAGAGGCAGGGGAATTCTTTCTCGAGGGCGCACGGCTTTGTTTTGATGCCGTTCAGACGGGAATTGAAATAAAGCAGGCGTTTTTTACCGCAAAGGCACTTTGGAAATATTCGGAGTATACCGACAGCATAATTGAAAAAAGCGGTGTATGCTATGAAATAAGCGCAGAGGTTTCGCAGAAGCTTTCCGGCACGGAAAATCCGCAGGGAGTTTTCTGTATCTGTGCGATAAGGAACGACGCATCGACACGCCTCAATCCCGAGGGAAAATATATTGCGCTCGAAAATCTTCAGGACCCGTCAAATCTCGGCGCGGTCTGCAGAAGTGCCGAGGCACTCGGACTTGACGGTCTTATCGTCAGCGGCGGATGTGACATCTATAACCCCAAGGCGCTCAGGGCGGCAATGGGTTCTTCGCTGAGAATTCCTGTTATAACCGCCGAAAATCTTCCCGATTTAATCAGGGAAGCAAACGCCTCGGGTATGCAGACTCTGGCATCCGTGCCCCGAAGCACCGCAACCGATATCCGCAAAATATCCATGGACGGCGGAGTTATCTGCTGTGTCGGTAACGAGGGCTCGGGTCTTTCGGAGGAAACAATCGCAGAGTGCACACATCCCGTCACAATCCCCATGAGCGGCAGAGCGGAATCGTTCAATGCGTCTGCGGCTGCGGCAATTCTTGCATGGGAGCTGAAGCGATGAAAACAGACAAAAAATATTGGATATGGCTCTCGCTTGTGCTTGAACCCGATGCAAGAACGGATATGCTGTTTTCGGCATACAAAAATCCGCTTGAGATTTATGAAGACACGGCGGAGAACAGAATGATGTCCGGTGCTTTTACAAGGAAGCAGCAGGGAAGATTTTCAAAAGTCACGCTTGAGGATGCGGAAAGAATAATTTCTCAATGCGATGAAAACGGCTGGGAAATCGTAACTCCCGATGACAGGATTTATCCCGCCGGTCTGCGTCAGATAATTGATATGCCTCTTGTTCTTTATGTCAGCGGCGATATATCGTGCCTTCGTGGCAAGGTTATGATAGGAGTTGTGGGAACAAGAAAGCCGGGAGTTGACAGTGTGAAAGTCACCCATGATATCTGCACGGATATTTCGGCGGCGGGTGCCGTAATTGTAAGCGGCGGTGCGCTCGGAATTGACACCGCGGCACATGAAAGTGCTCTTTATGCGGGCGGAAAAACCGTTTGTGTGCTCGGCTGCGGTCTCGGTACGAACTATCTTATGGAAAACGAACCCATGCGCCGTGAAATCAGCAGAAACGGTGCCGTTGTTACGGAATATCCGCCGTTTACGCCTGCTTCAAAAGTCACGTTTCCGAGAAGAAACCGCATTATCTCGGGCATGAGCCATGCGGTGCTTGTTGTTGAAGCGGGTGAAAGAAGCGGTTCTCTCATAACCGCAGAGGAAGCGATGAGGCAGAGGAGAATGGTTTTCGCCGTGCCGGGAAGCGTTATGACAAGCGCATATAACGGTGCAAACAAGCTTCTCTCGAACGGTGCAAAAGCGGCTGTTAACGCAACCGATGTTCTCGGATTTTTTTCGGATATGTATCCCGACAGACTTCATATGGAGCTTATCGGAACGGTCAAATACGGCGAAAGGCTCAGAGAAATCCCCGACGGACTTGACCCGGATATGGAGAAGGTTTATAATTGTCTGGGCAGCGAACCCGTTTCGTTTGATGATATTGTTGCAGCATCGGGACTCGGTCAGACCCAAGCGGTAACAGCAATCATGCAGCTCGAGCTTGCAGATATTGTTACCGAAACAGAAAGCAAAAAATATATTCTAAAATAAATATTTTTACAGGAGTCAGATAAATGTCAAAGCTTATTATCGTTGAGTCGCCCGCAAAGGCGAACACAATCAAGAAATATCTCGGCAAGGATTTTGATGTTGTTGCATCAAAGGGACACATCAGAGATTTGCCTGCCGCAAAGCTCAGCGTTGACGTGAAGAATAACTTTGCGCCCAAGTACGCTCTCATTAAGGGAAAAGAGAAGCTTGTAAAAGAGCTTAAGGATAAAGTTGATGCCAGCGAAGCAGTTTATCTCGCAGCCGACCCCGACCGTGAGGGAGAAGCAATTTCATGGCATCTTGCAACGGTGCTCGGTCTTGACCTTAACACGGCAAACCGCGTAACCTTCAATGAAATCACAAAAACAGGTATCGCAAACGGTATGGCAAACCCCAAGAAGGTTAACACCGACCTTGTCAACGCACAGCAGGCAAGAAGAATTCTTGACCGTCTTGTTGGTTACAGACTCAGCCCGTTTGTTTCGCAGAAAATCAGAAGAGGTCTTTCCGCAGGCAGAGTGCAGAGCGTTGCACTCAAAATAATCGTTGACCGTGAGGACGAAATCAACGCTTTTGTTCCCGAAGAATACTGGATTATCGATGCAAAGCTTGCAACCTCGCAGAGAAGAACATTCACCGCAACCCTCTATTCCGATGAAAACGGCAAGATAAAGATTGCGGACGAAGCTCAGGCAAAGAAATATCTTGACCGCCTTGACGGTGCGGATTATTCCGTAAAATCAGTCAAGAAAGGCACAAGAAAGAAGAATCCCGCTCCTCCGTTCATCACCTCAACTCTTCAGCAGGAGGCTTCAAGAAAGCTCGGTTTCCAGGCTGAAAGAACAATGAGAGCGGCTCAGGAGCTTTATGAAGGTGTCAACGTCAAAGGTATGGGCATGACGGGTCTTATCACCTACATGAGAACTGACTCACTCCGTATCTCCGAAGAAGCAAGAGCAGCGGCAAATGAGTTTATAACAAAGACCTACGGCGGAGAATATCTTCCCGAGAAACCCGTTTATTATAAGTCGAGAGCAAATGCTCAGGACGGCCACGAAGCAATCAGACCTTCAATTCCGTCACTTACTCCCGAAGAAGTAAAGAGCAGTCTTTCAAGCGACCAATATAAGCTTTATAATCTTATCTGGAAACGCTTCATGGCAAGCCTTATGGCGGCTTGTGTTCAGAACACCGTAAAGGCTGAAATTCTTGCAACCAAAAATGCAAGCGATAAGGAATTCTGCATTTTCACAGCGGCGGGTTATTCAATCAAGTTCGACGGTTTTACAAAGCTCTATGAGCTTGCCGAAGAGGATAACGAGAAGGGTGTTCTTCCCGAATTCAAGAGCGATGAAGCTCTTAAGCTCCGTGAAATTCTTTCCAATCAGCATTTCACACAGCCTCCCGCACGCTACACGGAAGCTTCTCTTATCAAGGAGCTTGAAGAAAACGGCGTAGGCAGACCCAGTACCTATGCAACCATTCTTTCAACCATCATCAAGAGAGGCTATGTCCAGAGAAAGTCAAAGCAGCTCATTCCTACCGAGCTCGGCGTTGCCATAACGGGACTTCTCAAGGATAAATTCCCCAAGATTGTCAACACGAAATTCACCGCACAGATGGAAACCAACCTCGATAAGGTCGGCTGCGGCGAATTTGACTATATAAAGATGCTTGACGAATTCTATGCAGACCTCGAAAAATCGCTTGATAAGGCGAAGTCCGAAATGAAGAATGTCAAGATTCAGCTTGAAGAAGATACAACCGACATTCCCTGCGACAAATGCGGCAGAATGATGGTTATCAAAACGGGCAGATACGGAAGATTCCTTGCCTGTCCCGGTTATCCCGAATGTAAAAACGCAAAGCCGCTTATCGTTAATACAGGTGCAAGATGTCCCGAGTGCGGCGGCGAAATCATAGAAAGAAAATCCAAAAAAGGTCATGTATTCTACGGCTGCGGCAACTGGCCCAAGTGCAACTTCATGAGCTGGGATGCTCCCGCAGGCGAAAACTGCCCCGAGTGCGGAAAATCGCTTTTCAAAAAGAAAACGGGCAAGGTTGTCTGCATGACAAAAGACTGCGGTTATGAGAAATCCGCAGGAAAGAAAAAGAACAATGAATAAAGTCAGAATTATCGGCGGCGGCTTTGCGGGTGTCGAAGCTGCATGGCAGCTTGCAAACAGAGGGATAAGCGTTGAGCTTTACGAAATGAAGCCCGTGAAGTTTTCTCCCGCACACACGGGAGAGGGTCTTGCGGAGCTTGTGTGCTCAAATTCCTTCAAGGCAATGCGCCTCGGCTGTGCGGCGGGTATGCTCAAAGCCGAAATGGAGCTTATGGGCTCGCTCTGTGTTGAATGTGCAAAGGCAACGGCTGTCCCAGCAGGCGGTGCTCTTGCGGTTGACAGAGATAAGTTTTCCGCCCTCGTAACCGAAAAAATACTTTCACGCCCCGAAATAACACTTATCAGAGAAGAAGTGACCGAAATTCCCGACGGAGTGACCGTTATTGCGGCGGGTCCGCTTGCTTCGGAAACGATTTCCGAAAAGATAAAGAATCTCTGCGGCGGAAATTTAAGCTTCTTCGATGCGGCGGCACCGATTGTTACTGCGGACAGCATCGACCTCGAAAGAGCCTTTATGCAGTCGAGATATGACAGAGGCGACCCCGAGGACTATATCAACTGTCCGATGAATAAAGAGGAATATGAGGCTTTTTATGAGGCACTCATCAATGCCGAATGTGCGCCGACTCATGAATTCGACAAGCGCAAGGGTGTTTATGAGGGCTGTATGCCCATCGAAGTCATGGCATCGAGAGGTCACGACACTATCCGTTTCGGACCCATGAAGCCTTCGGGACTTCTCGACCCGAGAACGGGTCACAGACCGTGGGCAAATCTTCAGCTCCGCAAGGAAAATACCGCAGGCACGATGTATAATCTTGTCGGATTTCAGACAAATCTCAAATTCCCCGAGCAGAAAAGGGTATTTTCAATGATACCCGCTTTAAGAAATGCGGAATTTGTCCGTTACGGCGTTATGCACCGCAACACCTTCATCGATTCGCCGAGGCATCTCGGAAGCGACTTCGGTTTCAAAGAAAAAGAAGGTCTTTATTTTGCGGGACAGATTACGGGCGTTGAGGGATACATGGAATCTGCCGCTTCGGGTATTCTTGCAGGCATAAATGCGGCAAATAAAATTCTCGGAAAGGAAAAATTTCTTCCCTCCGAGCTTACAATGACGGGTGCACTTGCCCGATATATCAGTGACCCAAGCGTCAAGAATTTTCAGCCTATGGGTGCATCCTTCGGACTTCTCCCGCCTCTCGGCGAAAAAATCAGAGATAAAAAGCTCCGTTATGAAGCACTCGCAGAAAGAGGTCTTGCAGACCTTAAGGCGATGCTTGAAAAGGAAGATTAATCATGAACAAAGAAATTGAGCAGCTCGAAAAAAATCTCGGGTATAAATTCAATAATCCGCTTCTTCTCGAAAATGCTCTTACCCATTCGTCCTATGCCAACGAAAAGGGCGAGGGATACAAAAGCAACGAGCGTCTTGAATTTCTCGGCGACTCGATACTCGGCTTTCTCTCGGCAAACTATTTCTACAAGCATTTTACGGGCACGGAGGGTGAACTGACAAAGCACAGAGCAGCGAGAGTCTGCGAGGGTGCACTGTCTGTTTTCGCAAAAGAGCTTCAGATTGGCGAAGCGCTCCTTCTCGGCAAGGGTGAAATCAGAATGGGCGGCAGAGAAAAGCCCTCCATTCTTGCAGATGCTTTTGAGGCGGTGCTTGCGGCGGTCTATCTTGACGGCGGACTTAATGAAGCCAATAAAATCGTCACCCGCTTTATTCCCAGAGAGGATTCTCTCGAAACCAACAAGGACTATAAAACCACTCTTCAGGAGGTTATTCAGCGTAACCGTGAGGAAAAGGTTGAATATGTGCTTGTTGATGCAGTAGGCCCCGACCACGCCAAAACATTTACAGTTGAGGTTCATCTCAACAGCAATGTTATCGGCAAGGGCACAGGCAAGAGCAAGAAGCATGCCGAACAGCAGGCGGCAAAAGAGGCTCTTGCACTCATGGGAATAAAATGAAACATATAAACATAGCGCTTTTTGTGGTGCATAAAGGCTGTCCGCATATGTGTTCGTTCTGCAATCAGAGGAGCATTTCGGGCAGTCAGAAGGATCTGACACCCTCGGATGTTCATTCGGCGGCAAAAACGGCAATCGCTTCTCTTTCGCAGGGTGAGGCATCGGGCGGTGAAATAGCATTTTTCGGCGGCAGCTTCACCATGGTAGAGCGTGACTACATGATATCGCTCCTTGATGCGGCGCATGAATATATCCGCAAAGGAATATTCAAGGGAATAAGAATTTCCACAAGACCCGACGGCATAACCCCCGAAATCTGTGATATTCTTAAGAATTACGGTGTTACGGCGGTAGAACTC